>NZ_JCAJRU010000219.1:0-8314 GCF_059447605.1 Paenibacillus sp. N119s
TTAAGAGCTTTGCAGAATTATTAAGTAATTCTTCTCCGCCATTACTTTTAATAAAATCCTCATATTCGTACAAGTACTTCTTAGAATACGGATTATTAAATTTAAGCAGTAATTTATTTAGCAACTTTTCATCAAAATCTAAATTTAGTTTTTCAAAATATCCATATTCACGCATGAATTTTAAGGTTATTATCTCATTTATCTGATCTAGTTGGTATGCTGTTTCTGCATCTACTATTACTAGACGAGAATCATCATAAAATGGTTCGTAGACTTTCGGTCTTGGTAACTGTTTTTCCATTCCAACATAGCCAACAAATATTGTACGAATTATCTCTTCTAATTTTTTATTCATTGTGTTCAGAAACACTATCTTAACAATAAAATCACATGTAAGATCGTTGCTGAAGGTTAATTGATCACTACTAATATCTCCCATTAATGTACTTGTTTTTAAAAGTTCATGTGCTTCAGGACTAAGCAGATTATTCTCGATAGCATGGCTAATTTTTTTAAACTCTACATTAGTTGGTTCACTTTTAAATTTTATTGTAAAAAATGTTTCTTTGGCAGCTTTGTTTCTAAGTTCCAATGGTAGTTCCCCCTTTTTAGCTTATACATTTGTAAATGACTAGTATAATTCAAAAGACTACCTATTATAATAATTCTGCCCAATAGTTTAACAAAGGCAGCCGATCACGTTGGTCGGCTGCCTCCTTGGTTTTATTGAGCTACCGTTTCCCCTTAGTTAAGGCAAGTGTATGCATTTTAACAGAGAAAGCAACTCAATTTGAATCTCCTTGACGCTATTAAAGATGTGAGAAAGGACCCAAATCGACTTTTGAACCCAAGTTTTTTTCAGCCACCTCCTGAATCTCATCAACTAATCTAGAGCAATTTTGTGCGTTGTAAATTTGATTGTTAGAATTCATGATCTTGAGGAGTTCCTCAATCTGTTCTTTGTTAAAACCGTCCAAACATTGATGAACTTGACGAAAGCGATCATACGTATCTAAGTAACTACTACTTTTTGAGAGAAAACGAATGGTCATTATTCGATATTCATCCATTTTATTGGTTGCTTCGGCGAGTTGCTTAAATTCCCAAAGAGCCGAGTTAGTAAAATTTATATCTGGTAAGAAATGGGAAATATTTGTACAATGCTCTTCTTGACTCGGGCTTAGAAAACATGAGCGAACATATCGAACTGGCAATCTTTTAATCTCTTTTTCCATCTGCTTTTTCACTTCTTCATCTAAAAGCGAAAATAACCGCGGTGCTTGATTGAACAATTCGATCATCTCATCCAGTTGATCTCTCTCTAATGAAACCTGGCTATAATAAGCTTGATCTTCTGAAACCAATCTTATGACTAGATCTGGATATATCCGAGCTATGATTAGAACGGTTAGTCCATTCACAACACGATTATCTTGGCATGCTTGGTCATTCAGCCGATAGGTGAACTTCCACAGCTTTTTAAGTAAACTCATTATCGCCTTCTCATTTAATGAGCTTAAATAGCGTTTCCGTAAAATTCGTTCATACTCAGAATCGTCCTTTACCCTTTTGTACATCTCTGGCAACTTGGTAATGATTGAATCAACTATTCTGGCTGTAGGCCGGGTGTCAAAGTAAAGGGCCTTGAGAAATAAGAAAATTGCCACCCGGACCTGGGGATCAAGTCTCCGAGACACACGTCGTTCAGTAATTTATTGAGCATACTTAATTTCACTCTAACAATTTATTTCTCTTGGACAATCAGTTCTTATTTATTATATCGTTTTAATTTCAAATTTATTATTTCTCCAATTTCTTGTTTATCTTCTAGGTTTAGCTTTCGTAAATTTGAAACTAAGTTTAGCTCAAACTCATCTATTTGAATATGAAATAATCCTTTGTTAGAACTAACTGCCTCCTCAAGCAGCAGCCATTCTAAATCAATATCAAAGTTTAGTTTTAAAGCAATTATAGTTTCAACGGATGGCCTGTATTTATCTTTTTCCAATTCACTTAATGTACCTTGAGAAACGCCAATAATCGATGAAAATTCAGTCTGGTTAAGCTTATTCATTTTTCGTATAATTTTCATCTTTTCTCCAAAAGTTTTCATTAATCCACCCACAATCAATAAAAATACAAACAGTCCCGATTAAGAGTTTTCATCGGGACTGTTTAAGTTTGGATATTGAGCTTTTTATAGACGAATTTTATAATTACTAGTTTAAAAAGATTATGTTGTCATTAAATACACTTATCGACAAATCCGATGAATTTCTAGATTCATAATTAATAATAATCGATTCAAGTTGCTATAAATTTAGAACACAACTTTATTGTCCATTTCTCGATTTGTACACAACTTTATTGTTTTGTACACAACTTTATTGTCCGAAGACAAATCCGGCTTTTGTTAAGATACTCTTTATTCTACAGTAACACTTTTCGCCAGGTTACGTGGTTTATCAACATCATGGCCCAGTGCAAGGGATGCGTAGTAAGCCAACAGTTGGAGAGCTATAACTGAAATAGCAGCTGACAGGATCGGAAGTGTTTTTGGAATTGCAAATACTTGATCCACGGATTTCAGTAGCTCAACAGCATGCTCTTCATACGTGATTGCAAGCACGTCACCGCCACGAGCTTTAACTTCCTTTATGTTGCTCACGGTTTTTTCCAACACAGATTCCTGAGTTACCAAAGCGATAACTGGAATTCCCTCTTCGATCAATGCCAGTGTTCCATGCTTCAGCTCACCAGCAGCATATGCCTCGGAATGAATGTAGGAGATTTCCTTAAGTTTCAGGGAACCTTCCTGTACTACAGCATAGTCCTGACCACGACCAATAAAGAACAGGTGCTTGTTGCTAGCGATTTGCTCAGCATAGGCTTTGATCGCATCTGCTTTACCCAACATCTCTTCAACTTGCTCTGGCAGTGATTCCATAGCAGCCAACACATGAGCTACTTGCTCATCCGTTTGTGTGCCGCGTACTTGAGCTAGATACAGACCCAACAGATAAAATGCAATCAACTGGGAAGAATACGCTTTGGTGGAGGCTACGGCAATTTCCGGTCCTGCCAGTGTAACCAAAACGTCATCTGCATCACGGGCGATGGAACTGCCAACTACGTTTGTAATCGCCAGTACATGTGCCCCGTTGGCTTGTGCTTCACGCAGTGCAGCCAGGGTATCAGCAGTTTCACCGGATTGACTCACCACGATCACCAAGGTCTCTGGTGTCACGATTGGGGAACGGTAACGATATTCGGAAGCTACATCGTTTTCTACTGGAATACGAGCAAGACTTTCGATCACCGTACGGCCAATCAAACCAGCATTGTAAGCTGTACCACACGCTACAATTTGAATATTGCGGATATTTTTAATTTGTTCTTCGGTCAGCTTCAGCTCTGGAAGAACAACTTTTTTAGTGCCTTTATCGATACGACCCAACATCGTATCACGGTAAGCCTTAGGTTGTTCGTGGATTTCTTTCAACATGAAATGCTCATAGCCGCCTTTTTCTGCTGTTACAGCATCCCATTCGACATGAATCATTTCCCGAGAAATAAATTGACCTTCGATTGTCATTAATTCGACAGCATCACTAGTCAGAACAGCCATTTCGCCATCGTTCAAAATAAATACATTGCGTGTATATTTCAGAATAGCCGGAATGTCGGAACCAATAAAGTTCTCGCCTTCTCCCACACCAATAACCAGCGGACTGGCTTGGCGAACAGCTACCAGCTTATTAGGCTCGTGCTCAGTCAGCACTCCCAGTGCAAAAGCACCGCGCATAAAGGTAATTGCCTTTTGTACTGCTTTAACAATATCCCCTTTATACTCACGAGCAACCAGATGGGAAATGACTTCTGTATCCGTTTCGGAAATAAAGGTATGACCTTCGCTGATCAGCTGTTCCTTCAATTCCAAATAGTTCTCAATAATTCCGTTGTGAACTACAGAAAACTTTTGGCTCTCATCCAAATGAGGATGGGAGTTTTCATCAGAAGGCTTACCGTGTGTTGCCCAACGTGTATGCCCGATACCTGCATGGCCTACCAACGGCGTACCATCCAGTTTAGCTTCCAGATTCGCCAGACGACCTTTCGCCTTGGCTACTTGCAGTCCTGCATCTGTAAACACGGCAATACCCGCAGAGTCATATCCCCGGTACTCCAGCTTCTTCAGTCCGTCAATCAATACCTCTTGCGTATTCTGATTACCAATATATCCTACAATGCCACACATATTCGTTATCCTCCCGATCATCATTTCACAAGACGACTCATCACAGGATTAACGTGTGCGGTAGATTGTGGAATAAAGTTCATTCATCTATGAAGTTGTCAATGATAACTATAAAATTTACAGGCATCTCTTCACGAATGTAACGAAATTCCCAAACCGCGCACGCCAATGATGATGGCCGCACATTCATGAAATGAATCTTATA
Organism: Paenibacillus sp. N119s; assembly: GCF_059447605.1. Taxonomy (NCBI): domain Bacteria; kingdom Bacillati; phylum Bacillota; class Bacilli; order Caryophanales; family Paenibacillaceae; genus Paenibacillus; species Paenibacillus sp. N119s. The sequence goes on from NZ_JCAJRU010000219.1 coordinate 4,464, forward strand.
ATTTAGATTATAAAATAATAAGGGCATCTACCGGTGCGTTGTGTAAACAGTTGCCTGTTCATTTTCCGCTGCCGGTTTACGGGTTGATGCTTCACCGGAAGGTCCCCGCCGAATGTTTCGAACACCTTCACCTCGTCAGCTTGCTTTGTCGTGAACTGATAGCGAGCAATATCATCTTATCGGAATCTATTGCTTCTCCACCAAGTTCCCCCGCACAAAATCAAGCTCTGGCGCTTGTATTACGTTACCTCACAACCCTCACTTTCTCTATCTGAGTCACAACATCCCTATATTATATTCAGCAGAGCATCATTTGGCAATGACACTTTATTCATAATTAAACCCTACAGGTAATGAATCGTTAATGAATAACCGCAAACGTGGTTGCCTGCTTAGGTTTAACAGGCAACCCACGTTTACAAAATTTTAAACTAATTCTTTTTTCACGACGTCTACGATCTGTCCGACGAATTGCTCCAGTTCATCCTTATCCGGGCCTTCGGCCATCACACGAATAAGCGACTCTGTACCTGAAGCACGGACCAATACGCGCCCATTATCGCCCAATTGTTGTTCCACCTGCTCAATGGCTTCTGCAATCGCAGGATTCCCCTCATAATTGCGTTTGTCCTGCACACGCACATTCACAAGCACTTGCGGATATTGTTTCATAAGCGATTTTAGTTCACTCATCTTCTTGCCGGAAGCTTTCAGCGTATCTACTAGTTGTATCCCCGTCAGCATGCCATCACCTGTCGTGTTGTGATCCAGGAAGATAACATGACCAGACTGCTCACCGCCCAGATTGAATCCACCCCGTCGCATTTCTTCCATCACATAACGATCTCCAACCGCGGTTTTTGCAGTCTTAAGAGCTAGTTTTTCAGTAGCTTTGTAGAAACCGATATTACTCATTACTGTCGAGACAATAGTGCTATCCTTGAGTTTGCCAGCGCGGTTCATTGCGTCTCCGCAAATACAGAGAATGTAGTCTCCATCTACCTCTTCCCCGTTTTCATCAATTGCGATCAGGCGGTCGGCATCCCCATCAAAGGCAAGCCCAATATCCGCTTTCAAGCGAAGCACTTCTTCTTTCAGCTTTTCAGGATGAGTCGAGCCGCAATGGTCATTGATATTCAATCCGTTTGGCTCCGCGCCGATCGTGTGTACTTCAGCTCCCAAATCCGCAAAGAGTTTCGGCGCCAACTCATAAGCTGCTCCGTTTGCACAGTCCAATACTATTTTTAAGCCTTCAAAAGAATGGCTAATTGTTGTTTTCAAAAACTCCAGATAATCATAGCGGGAATGCTCGTCTACAACGACCGTGCCCAATCCGCTGCCAATTGGACGAGGCAATTGGTCTTCTTTTGCATCCATGAGCTCTTCAATTTTCAATTCCGTTTCATCGGTTAATTTGAACCCATCGCCGCCAAAAAACTTAATCCCGTTGTCCTCAACAGGATTGTGGGATGCCGAAATCATTACCCCAGCGTCCGCTTTCAATTGTCGTGTGAGATAGGCCACCCCAGGCGTCGAAACAATACCTAGACGTACCACATTAGCCCCGATAGACAACAAACCGGCTACTAATGCCGACTCCAACATCAGTCCGGATATCCGTGTATCCATGCCAATAACAACTGTTGGTTTCTCTACATTACCTGCTAAAACATATCCGCCGCAGCGGCCAATACTATATGCCAGTTCAGCTGTAAGTTCCTGATTAGCAACGCCTCGTACACCATCTGTACCAAAATATTTCCCCATGTAAAATGACTCCCTTTTTTTGTCTAATAAATCTTGATCCTTTACTACAGATAAAACATGTTATGGCTGACTGCCCTCCGAGGTTCCAGTCACAGAAGATTCTGCGCCGTTATGAGGACTAGTTTTATCCTCCGCAGCTGCGTTGTCCCCGGTATTAGCGTCAGAGTTACCACCTTGATTGCCTTGCCCCTCCTGTGGCCTCTCCTGCCCCTTATCACCACCAGAGGGGTTTGATTCATTCTCACTGTTCGGATTCGTTACAGCAGGTGTAGAAGGGCCCTCAATGTTTACCGTTGCTTTGAGTTGGCTGGCATTCCCGATTTGCGTAATGTATTTGGGCAAGCCTACTTTCAGAGTAACCTCGTGTTGACCAGCGGAGAGGCCACTTATATTTGCCACCAAACTAACGTCATCATTGGTTAAGTTGTTTACCAGATCCTGCGGACCCTTCACAGTAACATCCATCGTCTTGCCTGCGGGTGCTGTAACAGTCGCATTTGCTCCATCTCCTGCACCTTGTAAAACAATTGGGATGCCTGACAGCGTCCGTTCCGTGTCTGTAACTTCATTGGAAGGAACGACGGTCACCTGAATTTGTATTGACCCTGGCTCGATTTTATCAGAACCTGAGGGAGCTGCCAAATTAGCTTGAACCGTGCGGGTCCCCGCTTCCGTAAATTGACTTAGATCAAGTGTTGCCGTCACATAAGAGCTGAGACTGCTTAGTACATCCTGTGATGCATATACTGCTGCTTCTTTCACGTTCGCGTTTACTTTTGAAAGCGCTAATCCATCAGGTAATTCCCCAGAATATACTATTTTGACAGGTACAGACTTCGCCTGCTGAGTGACCGGGATTTCAACAGCCACAGTGGATGGCTCTATGACCGCACCTGTGAGTTCCTGTCCCTTTTTGTTATAAGCCTTCAGTTTTACACGTTTCTGTTCAAACTTTTCTGAGATACCATCCGTGTTCACAGCCCCTTGTACCACAGTGACGGTATTCAACTGGCTTTTGGGTAAAGTCACCTTTACCGTTTGAGGAGTTATCACAGGCTTTCCAAGCTGTAGCCCCGCATCCGGATTACCTTTAGGTAATATAGATACATTAAATGATTTCGTCTGTTTTTCCTCAATTGTTACTGTAACACGGTTAGGAGTCATCGATACCAATTCCACCCCATCCGGCAAATCCGGTTCAAGTGGTAATGTTTTTGTACCTGCTCCCAAGCCGTTTAGGTTTAGTTTGGCCTGATAATTATCCGCGAAAAAAGTAGTCAGGACAGATCGCTGTCCTCTGACCTCCATCTTTACATGATCAGTGTCCATCGTAGACAGCACATATTTTGATTCGTCCAGACCACTAGCCTGTATGGCCACATTATCAATTATTTTATTATTATAAGAAACGGTTAACGTAGACGAAGGTGTACCTGTATCCAGATGAACCATTCCCCACAGCATTATAGCAACCGCAAGCGCCAAAATCTTGGAAATCGTATTATTGTTAATCCATTTGTCCATCATGAATTTCCACGGCCTCCCCTCCGATTCCAGAATGAGCCGCGTTTTTCCTTCAAAGACGGTGTTGGCCGCAACTCCTCGTACAGCTTGGAGATTAGGGATTCTTCCTTAATGTCACGCACGACCTGTCCATTGATAGCCAACGAAATTTGGCCTGTTTCCTCCGATACCACGACGGTTACGGCATCCGTTACCTCACTGACCCCAATCGCAGCCCGATGACGTGTTCCCAACTCCTTGCTAATGAAGGGATTTTCCGATAACGGCAAATAGCAGGCCGCAGAGGCAATCTGTTTATTTTGTATAATCACCGCACCATCATGCAAAGGCGTATTGGGAATGAAGATGTTAATTAACAGTTCAGAACTAACTACAGCCTGTGTCTTGATACCAGACTCCGTATATTCGTTCAGCCCTGTCTCGCGCTCGAATACGACCAATGCTCCTATTTTTCTACGTGATAAATAATTCAGCGCCTTAATCATTTCTCCAATTAACTTATTGATTTCTTCATCATCTACTGACGAACGCCCAAATAGTTTACCACGCCCCAACTGCTC
>NZ_JCAJRU010000220.1:0-8251 GCF_059447605.1 Paenibacillus sp. N119s
AGATGGTTCATTTTCACCTGATTGACGGTGACGGCTCGTCTGATGCGCATCTGGCTCTAGATGATGGGGTGTTGAATTGGCGGGAATATCTGACCAGTCTTCAGAACCATAATTACGAGGGAGCTTGTACACTAGAAATTATGGGGTTCAATTATTATCAGAATCCGCAGGAAGCACTTAGGGAATCGGTCAGGAAAATAAGGGGAATGCAATACTTATCACCTTGATTTGGAGGAACTCGTTATGAGTAATAGCTCACTTACACGAAAACTGGGCTTTTGGTCGGCCCTAGCCATCGCTGTTGGAACTACGATAGGTTCCGGAATCTTTGTCTCTTCCGGTGATGTTGCAAAAGCTGCGGGTATGCCCTCGATCTCAATTCTAGCCTGGATTATTGGTGGGGTTATTGCGATTCCGCAGGTCATGGTGCTGGCCGAGTTGGCGACTGCCTACCCGCAAAATGGAAGCGGTTACGTATACCTGAATAAAGCAGGATGGAGGCCCTTGGCCTTTCTATACGGATGGGCAACCTTTTGGGCACTCGATCCTCCGTCCATTTCAATTATGGCTCTGGCCATTGTTGCCTACCTGGCGAGCTTCTTCCCTTTTTTCGTTGGAATTGCCGGCAAGCTGCTAGGGGTAGCGATCATTTTGGTCATCACGTCCATCCATTACCGAAGTGTCAAGGCAGGCGGTAGTTTTCAAGTCATTATTACGGCTGTCAAAATCATCCCTTTCCTGATTGTTATTGTGCTGGGCCTCATGTACATGAACTTTGACAACTTTGCTTACACACCCGTCGCAGGAGCGACAAGTTCAAGCTTAATCGGTGGCGTATCTGCCACGACGTGGGCTTACACGGGAATGGCCGCCATTTGTTTTATGGCTGGAGAATTCAAAAATCCAGGGAAAGTTCTCCCTCGGGCATTAATTAGTTCGGTACTGATTGTATTGGGTCTATATACGCTGCTTGCGGTATGTGTCACCGGCCTAATGCCGTTCGATAAACTGATGGGTTCCAGCTCCGCTGTGTCCGACGCCGTCAAGTATATTCCCGGATTATCCGGCATGGCCTCATCCTTTGTAGCTGTTACCGCGATTATTGTTATCCTGGGTTCCTTGAGCTCTTGCATTATGTTTCAGCCTCGCTTGGAGTATGCCATGGCGAAGGATGGGCTGTTCTTTCAGCGTTTTGCAAAAGTTCATCCCAAATTCGAAACACCAAGCTTCTCGATTATTGCCCAGGTTACGTTGGCCTGTATTCTTGTGTTCTTCAGCAATTTAACTGAACTGCTTGGTTATTTCACGCTGATTCAGCTGGTCATTAACATTCTGGATTTTGCCGCGGTGTATAAATGCCGTAAGAGAGAGGATTATAACCCGATTTACCGTATGCCAATGTGGAGAGTAACCACTATTCTAGCTATCCTTGGGGCAGGATGGCTGGCTTGGGGAACCTTTACGTGGGCTCCAGTGCAGGGCATGATTGCCGCGGCGATCGTCATCGCAACGGGTCTGCCTGTGTATTACTACTGGGAGAAGAAGTATGGATCTAAAAGCAGTCATGACAGCAGCAATATAGTCATTTAACCTGGATGAAGTGAAGGGAGCGAACTCTAACTTACTGATTTCCTTCAGATGATACAAAAAGAGTTGTTTTAATTGTAATGTCTGGTTATACTACTGTATATAACAAATAAAATTGGATGATATTGGAGAGGGACCGCTCCAGTATAGGGAGGGAACGTAAAATGTTGAATTTTGACGAACAGTTATTCCTTAAGCTTGTGGAACAAGAGGGTCTGGCCTTTAGAGGACAAATTGAAGAGATTGTAGACGGGATTGCCAAGAAAGGGTACAGCAATATCTTTCTGATTGGTGCGGGTGGCACAATTGCGATGATGTATCCATATGAGTATATTCTGAAATCAAACTCGACCATTGATGTGCATGCTGAGATTGCCGCTGAGTTTATGGTGATGAACAACAGACATTTCAGTAAAAATTCCGTATGTATTTTTACATCTGTGTCGGGAACTACGCAGGAGACCGTTGCGGCAGCCGAGTTCTGTAAGGAACGGGGAGCGACTACGATTGCACTTGTGGCGGAAAGGGATACTCCATTAACCAAAATTGTAGATCACTGCATCACAACCGGCTCGGAGAAACATTCCTTCGATACATTCTTCATGCTCCTGTACATGGTTGTGTTCCGGTTCATGTATAACAACAATGAGTTCCCTCAATATGAGCAGTTCACGAAGGAAGTTGCCTTATTGCCGCGTGCGATCCTGGACGCAGTCAAAACCTTTGACCCTAAAGCGGAAGCTTTTGCAAAAGAACATAAAGATACTGACTATCATATGATGGTTGGCTCTGGCAACCTGTGGGGGAATACGTACTCCTACGCGATGTGTATCCTGGAAGAAATGCAGTGGATTCATGCTAAGTCGATTCATGCGGCGGAATTCTTCCATGGCACGCTTGAGCTTGTGGTTGAAGATACCAGTGTTATTTTGTTGAAAGGCGAAGATGAGACCAGACCTCTGATGGACCGAGTGGAGAGATTCGCCGAGAAGATTACGAAGAAACTGACGATTATTGACACCAAAGACTTTGCCTTGGAAGGCATCAGCGAGGAATTCAGAAAGCATTTTGCCGTAAGTATCAACTGGTCTGTACTAAGCCGTATCAGCGCCTACCTGGAGCGTGAGAGAAATCATCCGTTAACACTTAGAAGATACTATCGCCAAATGGAATATTAAGATACACAATCTTTAGTTCATTCTATATTGATGCATTTGATTTGAGCACTACTTTGTAGTGCTCAGGCTGTCGAGAAACCCCCTGTTTTTTTAATGAGGCTTAAAATGGTCATTTTGATCAAATAAAAATGGGTCCTCAGATCGTTTTAAATCGATTTTTGTTTTAAAAGTTGAGTCTCCCCAAACAAAAAATAAAGTGCCGGAAAGTCCGTTGGACTTTCTCGATACTCTGAGCACTACTTTGTAGTGCTCATTCTTTAATAGCAGGGAAGGCGGGAGCAAGATGAGAATCATTACAGTCGGGGATAACTGCATGGATGTCTATCAAGCAAGCGGCAAGGCTTATCCTGGAGGCAATCCGGTGAATGTGGCCGTCTATTTAACTGAAATGGGTGCAAAGACGGCATATCTGGGCTGGGTGGGCACCGACATTTATGGGGAGATCATGATCCAGGCTATTCAGGACAAGGGCGTGGATACTTCCCGGATTTCAAAAAAGGACGGAAAAACAGCGATAACCTACGTGGAGATGGTGGAGAATGACCGGAGGTTCGGCGATTACGATGAGGGAGTTAATGCACAATTTTCCCTTACAGCAGAAGAACTCGATTTTGCTAGCCATTATCAGCTTGTCCACTCGGGGATATGGGGTCATGCCGATCCGTACTTTCCTCTCTTTAAGGAAAAGGGCCTGATCACTTCCTTTGATTTCTCGGACCAGTTGCAGGATGATCGGGTACAGACGTTAACGCCCTACGTAGACTATCCGTTCTTTTCGTACACTCAGGATGATGACTATATCCGCCAACTCTTGGTAGAGGTCAAGCAAAGAGGAGCGCAGATTGCCGTGGCTACCTTGGGAGAGAACGGCTCGCTTGCTTATGACGGAGAACAATTCTTTCCGCATGGTGTGGGTAAGGTGAACGTCGTGGATACGATGGGAGCTGGGGATTCCTTTATAGCCGGATTTATTTACGGTCGATTGAAAGGGCTTTCAGTTGAGAGCTGCCTGGAGCTTGGAGCAACCACAGCTGGGAAGACGATAGGTTATTTCGGTGCATGGTGACTGGAGATGATCATCAATGTATAATACTTATTATAATCATTGATGGATAAGGATGAATTTACCATGAATTTGAATCCTTCAACCCCCCAGCCGCTGTACATGCAGATCAGGCAAATGTTGAAGAACGATATCCAGGACGGACGATACAAACCGGATGAGCAGATTCCAACGGAAGCAGAACTCTGTGATATTTATAGTGTAAGTCGAATCACTATACGGAAAGCGATTGAGGAGCTCGTGCGGGAAGGAACCCTGACGCGAATTCCTCGTAGAGGCACCTTTGTGGCCTCCAACAAATTTCATAATGAACTGTTATCCGTAAGCGGTTTCTCAGAGTTCAGCCACCAGCTGGGCATGATTCCAAACTCACGAATATTAAGAAGCGAAGTAATCCCGGCGTCTGAAGAGGTGGCTGGACATCTTCTTATTGAAGAAGGCAGCCCTGTGTTGGAGCTTGAACGGTTGATGTATGTAGAGGACCGCCCGCTTTTCTATGATATAGCCCATTATTCACTCACCCGGTTTCCGGATTTGGAAAAGAAGATCGCAATGAAAGAATCGACTTACAAGATTCTGTCGGAGGATTACAATACCGAGATCGTGAGCAATGACAAGATCATTGATGTGATCGGTGCGACCAAAGATTATGCGAAATTGCTTGAATGTGATATCGGGGCGAACTTGTTCCGGATATTAAAAATTGCTTTTGACGCAAACGATGAGCCTGTTCATCTCTCCACATTTATGTGTGAGACGAATCGGGTCAATCTGACGGTCCACCGGGCAAAATAGTCATGCCCATCGGCATGGCCTATTCTCCAAAAGGATTTAGCATCGAAACGATTATATGGGTGATTCAGAACGTAGCTTGTTCACCAGAATTACTTTTTTACTTGGATCATGGAGTCTTGGGCTCTGCTGGCAAGTACCGGCAGGCCTTTTTTGTGTTTTGAAATACGAAATTATGTTTTTGCAAGATGGTTACAAGGGTGATCAGCATATTAGAGGGTAACGGCTGAAGCTATACATACTGCATAAAGTCTGATATTTCAACCATAATAATACAGCCTGTTTATTCCAAACGTCAGAGGAGCAGATGAATGTGAAAAATAAATGGTTACTGACATTGTCGTTAACCTTGGCGCTCGTTTTTAGCATGACTCCTTTAGTCGTCGTGCAAGCGAAGGCGGGGGAGGAAAAGGGCTCCACTTGCCTAAGTCCCAAAATGGTGCAACTGAAGGTCGATATGCAGAAGGTATGGATCGACCATACCATATGGACGAGAAGCTATATTGTCAGTGCCGTATCTAATCGTCCGGATCAGAAAGACGTATTGGACCGACTTTTACGGAACCAACAGGATATTGGCAATGTGATCAAGCCTTATTATGGGGAAGTTGCTGGTAATAAGCTAGCTGATCTTCTGAGAGAGCATATTCTGATCGCAGGGAAGATAGTAGCGGCTGCCAAAGCAGGTAATCAGGCAGACGTGAAAAAGCTAGAAGCAGTTTGGCACACAAACGCCGATGATATCGCCAAATTTTTAAGTGCAGCGAATCCGAACTGGCAGTTCAAAACGCTACAAGATATGCTGTATACGCACCTTCAGTTGATAACGGAAATAGTCCTTAACTGTATCAAAGGAGACTGGAAAGCAGATATTGCAGCAACCGATAAAAATGAGATCCATATGATTCATTTAGCGGACATTCTTACAGAAGGCATTGTCAAACAGTTTCCAGAAAAATTTTAAGTAAGTGGTGCAGTCGCCGCAAAGCAGATTAGCTTTTTGTAATCACCCCAAAGGTGGCTATGGAAAGCTTTTTTTGCCTTTTGTGGGGCGCCTATTTTGCATAAAAATGGGACGTAATAGGATGTACAAAAAAATAAATATTCTATATTATTTGTTTGTGCTAATATATCTCTATTCCATTACAACTAGAAATGAGGATACTGTGTGCACCATGACAAGGAATTAAAGCTTGTAGAAACAAATATTGCCAAAGGGATTGCTGTAATACTACTTTTGATCCACCATCTTTTTGCTTTTCCTGACCGATTAAAATATGACTATGTTTCATTATTTAGTTTATTTCATGAGAGAGGAGAATTCTATTTAGGGCATTTTGGTCAGATCGCCATTTCTATTTTTTTATTTTTGAGTGGGTATGGTTTGTACAAGAGCAATGTTCAAAATCCACAGCATTTAATGCAGAAAAGCTTTACAAGATTAAGTAAAATCATGATAAACTACTGGGTTGTTTTTTTACTTTTTATTCCGGTAGGTCTGTACTTTTTTGGGAATTCCGATAGATTCCAACATAACACAACAATGGATTTTTTGCGGAATTTTATAGCGTTATCCAGTTCATATAATGGTGAGTGGTGGTTTTTGTATGACTATATCCTGCTGCTATTAATTTTTCCGGTAACCTTCCAAGCCTTTCAACGTAATGCATGGGTAACGCTTCTAATTGCGGGTCTAGTTTTTTATAATTCCTATTCACAAGGAAACTATTACAGCATTATGTATTGGCAATTGCCATTTATGATAGGGTTGTTCTTTGCGAAATATAAATTGTACTCATGGATGAATAAGATTTACAATTCTATTATTTTTAATAATATACTATTTGATGTTATTGTTCTTGTGCTGTTATTCCGTTTTCGTACTACGAGTCAATTGTTTGAGAAGACAACGATTGACATGATAATAGCTCCTGTAGTTATCCTCGTTAGTATTCATTTAATGAATAAATTAAAACTAACCAGACCTTTCGCTTACTTAGGGAAAAATTCAATGAATATTTGGCTAACCCACACCTTTTTTTGTTATTATTATTTTCAGAGCATTGTTTTCTTCCCCAAGGTATCTATCTTGATCTTGTTATGGTTAATATTGTTAACGGTACTTACCTCAATTATTATTAACAGCATCATCAGTCTCATTAATAACAAGGTGTATACTAATAATATAGATCTTAATCCAAACCAAGTTGGAAGCCAAGTCTAGGTTTGTTATTAGTACTCATTCATGAGCAGTTTAATAAAATATAAGCGCAGCCTCCATGCTTTTTGGAAGCTGCGCTTTTTTATTGAAAGGAGCGTGTTGCAAACCTAATGTTTATTTGGTTGAATACTCACTTACTTCAAATGTGAGAATTTTGTTGAAGATAACGTAGTCTTTACGGTTACTGAATGGACCTTTGTTGTTATTGTGCTTATCAATGGCAAAAAATGAAGGACCTCTGCCAGCATCTTTAGCGTCATACCAAGCGATGAAGGCGTTTAATTCTTTTTTACTTAGATCGAATTCTTTATCAAATCCATTGTCCATCGTTACAGTTAGAATAGCGCGGTCACCAGTTGGCTGTGAGGAACCATCTGTATCCGACGGATCTGGCGTTGTGGACGACCCAGGTGTTGTAGATGATCCAGGTGTTGTAGACGATCCAGGTATTGTAGATGATCCAGGCGTTGTAGATATACCTGAATCTTGGTAAGGTAAAAATCCTTCTGGAATCGGATATTTAAAATCACTTGTTCCAAAATTGGCTGTTGCAACTAATGGTACTGATAAATCAAGTCTTGTCACTGATGGATATACAGTGCTACCAATTTGAGAAGGTTTATAGCGTGAAATTCCCTGTGAAACGCCATTTTTATAATAAGTGAGTGTATCATTATCTAAATCTAGAGCGATAGAAATAACATCTTTCGGTCCAAAAGTTAAACCATAAGAGTATGCATGAGAAGAAGGGTTATAAAAGAAGTTTTGGCCATCGTAACCATAATATCTAGTTATTTTACTTTTATCTGAGTTAGTAATTCCGATAGCTGCTTGAGTAGAATTAGTAGATATTTCCCAATACCACTTACCAGAGCTTTTCCCCTTATTGGCAACCTCAGTATAGTTCCAAGAAGAAATTGTACTACTAAGAGATCCGTCGGACCAAGTTACATTTGTTGTTTCAGCTCTCGAAACTGTAGGGAATAAAGAAAGCACTGAAGCTCCAATAAGTAAGGCTAGCAGGATACTTCCCATTCTTTTAAACATTTTATTTTTCATGACTTCCTCCTAAAATTATGTAATAACAAGTGAATTATAGAACTGGATTGGGATAATTGTCCAAACATTAAATGATATATATTCAAATGTAAGTAATATTTTGGAATTTAATTTTTATATAAAGAATTGAGATAACATACGCAGAAATGCTTGTTGCAGAAGGAATCGATATATAATTTACCGAATGAAAATATTTGAGGTGATCGTTGTGAAACGTACATATAAAAGATTGAAGACCGACATGGAGTTGTTTGGGGCCGCTTTGGTCCAGGCGCATGTATATGTGGTATCCGTTGATGAGGAATTACGCGTGACATTTGAGGATTACGGGGGAATAGTAGAGGAGATGAA
>NZ_JCAJRU010000221.1:0-8234 GCF_059447605.1 Paenibacillus sp. N119s
TCTATCAAAGCAAATTGTCTTTCTTCTCATGATGGTAAGTTTACAATTACAATTCCGAGAGAAAAACAAAAGGGAAATGGAGATATAGAAATAACAAACACTTTGCAAATAACGAAAGAGATATACGACCTTATAGATGAATACTTGTTATTACAAAGTGAGATTGAGAAAAGTGAATATCTTCTGGCCTATATGCCGTATAACTTGTTTATACCTAAGCCAATAAGAAAAGCCGCTAAGAACAAAAGGAATCGTACTGATAAAATGGATAACTCTCAAATGCAGGAGTTGTTGCATGATTTCTATGAAGAGGTTGTAGGTAAGAAATTCGGTTATCCAAATATAGAGAGAGTAAGGTTAGGGGACACTCGACATTTTGCATTCTGTAATATGATGTTGCAGGGCTATAACGCCTTAACTATTGCCAGAATAGGTGGTCATTTACATTTAAAATCACAGTTAAGCTACTCACGCCATCTTGATTACTTTGCAGAGGCAAGAGTTAGGATATTATCCGAAACAATTAAAAGAAACAGAGATCAAAATTTAGGGGATACTATCCTTTCTTCTACAAATGGCCTCATAATTAAAAGTAAGATAAGAAAAGGAGAAATATCCTCAATAGCAATACAAGGTGGATTTTGCAAAGACAACAGTTTTCCTATCAATTGCATTGATGATTGCATTTTTTGTACGCATTTTCAACTTGATTTGACAAATAAATCTGATGTTATTGACTCATTAAAACTTAAATCAAGTAAATTCTCACAAAATATCAGGGCTCAAATCGAAACTATGCAACGTTTTTCCGCAGAGATGCTTTATGATAAGGCTACAATGCAATATTCTCATGAAGACCAAGAACGATTATTTATTCTCGCCACAAAGTTGAGAGAAATGTTAAATAAAAAGGCTATTGTTGATTCTTATATCCCTGAATAAAAATGGGAGGAAATCCAATGAGAAGAAAAAAAGGAAGGCCGCAAAAGTATTCTGAGGAGCAGCTTAAGGAGATACTTTTGGAATATGCAGTTGAGAATATAGGAGAGATTAAATTTCAAAACTTAGCTGAAGAAACTGGCATACATCGTCATATTTGGTCCCGAAGAATGAGTAAAGAAATAAATGAGTTAAATCAAAAAACTCTTTCCTTAACCCCCGACAGTTTTGAAATTGTACAATTACCTAACACTATTGATATTGTGAACAAATATTGGAGTAATAAGACTGCTATGATAAATGCTCTTAATGAATTTAATAATTATATTCAGGATCTCTGGGAGAAGTCTGTGGCATATGAAAAAAACAGTCAAAAAGAAAAGGAATTACTAAAATTACTTGAGGAAAAGGACAAGGAAATTAAGTATCTCAAGGAACTGAGAGATTATTATAAAAATGAATACCAAAAAGTCGCTATAGAAAGTACATATGATCATAAACAAAAGGAAAAAAACGTACGAAATGTCCTTGATATTAACGACACAAAGAAGATGACAAGTTCTAATTGGAAGGAGCAATTTCCAGATCTCTTTTAAAATCAGTCCGAGTCATATCTTAAAGAAAAGTAAAAGACATTGGAGTATCAGCTCCAATGTCTTTTATTTACTCATATGGACCCAAGAAACGTACACCATTAAAATGAATCAAGTGTGATGGCGCATCTGCAACCCAAACTTCTGTTTCCCAGGCTATTTCAGGCAAATACCTTGCCATCAAGCTACGAGAAGGAAAGGCTGTAACATACACAATACCTGCTGAGGAGTGTTTAAACAATTGTGCTAATTCTTTGTGACGTTTTCCATCCACTGGGCCATGACTTGTCACGGATTCAATTAGCAGAAGCCAATCTCTCTCTTCATAATAGATAACGACATCGGGCATTTTGCCATGGGAGTCCACTGTCACCCCAAGTCTGTGCAATAGATCTTTATCAAAGTAACCCAATTTCTCTCCAGTATCTCCAGCATAAATAAGAATTCCTCCAGGAGCATAACGAGGTGCGAAATCTTCTATAATGGCTTTGATTAGCTCGCTATGTTCTCCAGGACTAATAAGTATTCGCTTCCCTGGTGCTATCTGAACTGGTATTCGATTTTGTTCCCTTTCTTTAGCGTATTGCTGAACCAAGGTTACTCTGACAAGTAGATATTCTTTCAAATTATCTTCCCATTGAGGAGAGCCAAATGACATCAAAAGTTTAAGGGCATCTGGTGCCACCTGATAAACGGCTTTAGGACTATTGACTGGTCTGGTTGGCTTGTCAGGATTGTACAGCACTATTCCAGCATCAACGAATTGATGCATTGATTGCCTGCGGAATGTCTCTCTTGTATTTGGAGCATAAATCTTGCCATAATACTCTTTGGCAAAGTTCATAATAGGTGTAATACCTATCAACGGAGCATCGGATTCTCCCCAACTTTTGTTTGGAGTTAAATTCAAAAGAGCGAGTAAGCAAAGGGCAGTTCGTTCATTATGTTGTCCCTTTGGTAGTCCTAAAGACTTGATAATTTGTAGTGCTTCATCGATTTTTTTTTGGTTGTTGTTTATCACAAAATGTCCCCCATTTTTTCGTCTAAATGGTGCTGTTGGATTTTATCAGAAAAGGTTAGAATCCAACTACCAAGCTTAATTAATACATCTCTGCTTGGATATTTCATAGCTCTTAGATCAGTTGCATTTACTTGTGTATGACCATTAAATATTCTGAAATATTGATCAACTAAAGTTGAGTTGAGGTAAGCAAATAAACCATAAGCAAGTTCTTTTGGAATACCCTCCTTTTTTGAATGGAAGACATTTAGACTGTTTTCAAATGCAATAACTGGAGTGTCGAATTGATCTGGATTTAAAACCCCAGCGACTATCCTTTTCTTTTCTTCTTTTGAAGAGAACCGTTTCACAACCGTATAAAATCCATTTGGGTAAAAAGACTTTTCTGTTTTCTCATTTCTTTTTATGGCATTAGAGTTTTTCATTTCTTTGGGCCATTCCGTATACTGCCCAACAAAATGATTTGGGTAAAATAAAGGAACTGTATTGGGCTCTGGCATTGAACATAGACTATCTCTTGAGCGAAAGTCCACCACAGGACCAGTAGAAACCTCTACTTCAAGATCTTGTAAGGTGTGAATGATATTATTCGATTCAACAATAGGATTCTCGACTGATGAGGTCGGAATATGAATGAATTTTTCAGTATCAGTGGGCGAAACAATCCTTTCAAATGAACGGATTTTAGTAACATAATCATTAAATGTACCATCAGTTGATGAAGAAACTACAACATCCCCTTGCTTACCTCCACGTTCTAACATAATTATTACATTCTCTTGTAATACTTCATCGTCTTTAAACGCCTTATCCCTTGAGTTAAAAAGATGAAGATGGTGAATTGCGGCCCTTTCAAGTAAGAAGTATCTGAACCGACGAAAGTAAGGACCATTGCAAAAGCTACGAGGTATAATTGCTACTATTTGACCTCCTTCCTTCATTAAAGCAAGTGTTAGGGCAATAAAAGCGGAGTACAAGTTCCCTGTTTCTATCCCGACATCCCGAAGTAGTTTACGATATCGTGAACTACTCGGGAACTGTTTATATGGAGGATTCAAAATTGCATGAGTAAAATGAATTTGTTTGTTCTCATCAAATAAAGTATTGTTGTCGAGTAGTGTTTGTACAGCCCACTCAATAAAGTCATCTGACATAATCTGCTGTGTAAGGTTAAGCTTTTCAGAAAATGACCCGATAGATATCTCTAATTGTTCACGTAAAATATCATCGACTTCAAAAGCAACCACATTAGCAGATCTAACTGAATTATCTTTAGTTAACTGGTCTAAAAATGCACAAGATAACGAACCAATTCCTGCTCCTGCATCGAGTATACATTTATGTTGATCTTCTACATTTCCGTTTCTAAAAAGAGATGCCATAAACTGTGCAACACTGATCGGAGTCATAAATTGCCCTAACTCAGATCGACGCTTTTTATTTAATAATTTATTCGTTTCTATCCTTCTTCTGTCAATTTCTTCGAGTAACAATGTCATTTAGCGCACCTCATTAACAATTTCATCATTAAATTATTATATCATATGCCAAGGGAACGTTCAGAAACAAAACATCAAACCCTCCATATAATTTAGTGGAGGGTTTTTATATCCAGTATACGATTATATTTACGTTTAGACCCGAAGGTCTTCTTAATCAATATGCAATGAGTAGATATCCAATATATTCTCTAAGCAAGCGTAATATTACCTGTAATGATAAGGTCAATTGTTGGTCTTGGGATTCCTGATACTAACTTCAAAAGGGAAAGTCTTGAGCCCCCTTTTAGACGCATAAATAATATAAGATTTTCAGCTATAGTTTCTTTATAGCCGAAAAAGTTAGGGCTAATAATAAACATCCCCTATCTTATATCAGCAAGGTCCTTAAATCAGTTGCAAGTGATTTTGATCCGCTTAATCCTTTTAAATACTTGAGAGGTCCTTCGATAGACCAATCAATAACTGTTAGTTTATTGATACTTTTTAATACTTTTTGAATATCAATCTGATTTCGTTTTTCGTTTGAATATCTAAGAAATAATTCCTTTCCTATAATTGATAATGCTTCAAGGCAAACGATGTGTGTTAACTTATAACCCTTATAGTCACCCCATTCTTGGGGAAGTGTTTCTTGAACGCATTTGAAAAAAGATAATGATAAATTCATTTTTTCCTCTTTTGATAAAGAAGAAAAAAATTGATCATTTGTAAGCAAGTATAACATTCGGTATGCATTTTGAAGAGTAACATGTTTCTCTTTTGTCCGTTTACCAATAATAGTTCCTATTTGATGAAATGGACTGTCTCTTCTAACCATTAACTCAGTGGCAACCCAACTTAAATCATCAGAATCTCTCCTAAGATATTTACTTAATGAAAGCCCAATACCTTTAGCTTTGGTGTTAATGATGTCAAATAGTTTGATTTCTTCTTCCTCATCCAAACAATGAAATGCTAAAAAAGGAATCGTGATTTCACTATTCGTTTCTTTGGTATATATTTGTGCTCCTTCTACTCGGTGTTGTCCATCCATTAGTGAGGCTCTTGCTTTGCATAACAATCTGCCAAAAAACGGTCGAGTCTTATCATAAGAAATAAATTCCCAATCAGATGCGGCATTTAATAATACTGGAGAGAATAAAGCCTCATCTCCTTTTGATAAGTATTTCGAAAAATCAAGGCAACGCTTCTTGTCTACGGGGCGTTGATATCCCCTTCCATTTAGCAGGTCATATGGTTTTACATACAACAATTGATGGCTAACTGTAGTAAGAAAAGAACCCTGATACACTACTTTTCCACGCATTTTACTCATGAGAACATTTTCAATAACTTGTGGGCTTAATATTTGTTTCATTTTACAACCTCCTAAAAAAATTGTAACTCAATATTAGATCTTATAAGATATAATTTCAAAAGGTAATATATGTTATGAGTGAGTTTTAGTTTGGAGCATACTTGCCTACTCTATATAGTGAGGTGGGTTTATGCGTAAATTGTTGACTATAGTCGGTGAACGAATTAGATATTTAAGAAAAAATCGTGGCTTGACTCAAGAACAACTTGGCGAGAAAGTGGATCTCCCCCAGTCTTATATAGGTGGTATCGAAAGAGGAGAGAAGAACATCTCCCTGAATACGTTAGAACGAATTATAATTGCATTGGAAGTTGATGCTAATGACGTATTTACAAAGAAACAGAAAGACATGGGAAAGGAAGTTTTTTTCGATAAAATTAGCCTTTTGTTAGAAAATCGTACTCTAACAGAAATTAAAATTATTCATACTTTAGTAACGGATGTATTAAAAGCTTTCGACGAAAAAATATGAGATTGGGACAGAATCAATAGTTCATGGTAAAACTAAGGTGGTGTTTGCTTGTAACTATTGAACTTCCGATAGTGATTATGTGTACTTTTTATACTAATTGTGAGATTATAAGGGAAGTTCTAATTGATTTGAGGATGAACAAGTGTGAAGCGAATACAACAGTATTTTAATAAATACCTTTAATATTTGATTAAAAGACTGGAGGTTAGAAACATATGTCTGGGCAAAATAGAAATGACATACAACTTGGTTATACTGTAGACATTGTATTAAAGCAAGATCAAAGAACTGGAACCTTAACACGTGGTAAAGTTGCTGTAATATTAACGAAATCACCTTATCATCCACACGGAATAAAAGTGAAATTGCGAAGTGGTCAAGTTGGACGAGTTAAGGTAATAGTTTCAAAAGACTCGAGCGAAGAGTAGCAAAAACCATCAATTTTGTTCGACGTTATTTCTTTGTCAAAAATGTACTTTAGAATTTTAAGATGTCCATAAAAAAAGACCTCTATGGAAGAGGTCTTACAATTTTGATGTTGTTTAACAGCTAATATCGAACATGGACAATCTTTGACAGGAGTAATGGAAATGCTCAACCTTCTCATAATCGAATGCCAATGAGACAGGACATCTGAGTACCTTGGAGTAAATTTAATTCCTTGATAATTTGATCCTAAGTTAGAATTATAATAGTGTTCGTAAAAAGCACAAGCAATTAAAAATGCATCCCAACGATGTTCGGTTTAAAGGTCTTGCTGATCGTATCCGAATTGCAGAGTTGTTGATACAAGCAATTTTATAATCAGTTCCACTAATAAAACCCCCGAATAAAAATATGTTGTTCATTTCCCTTACCCCAATGATATATTCTGTGATAGTAGACAATTTAACATCTGTTATTTTACTCAGTAAATCGAACAGGTTTAACGTTCTTTTAATTCCTTGTACACTCACGGTTGAACCTGTTTGTCCAGACCAAGATGATTTGAGTTCCTCTATAAATCGATAATCACCTCATTGGGTGAAATCGGAAACCACATCGGAGCTTTTACACCGATTGCTATTAAGTTACCTTATAAATCAGATTTGATAAAGTTTTTAGATTATCACCAGATTTATAATTAGTCTCATGTTTTGATAAACAATCAATTATTTGATCAATGTATGGAGTAATTATTGGTACATATTTATTAATATCTCCTGGGCACTTATGGACACGAACCCATCCCAAATTGTCGTTTCCACCAGCATCTAATGTATAAACAACGGTTTTCAACCCATTCCTCCTTGAGTAACTGTAAAAATATATATTTTTATTAATTTAATGGAAATCGTTTTTTTGTAAGTGTTAAGAAGTTATCGCTTGCAGATTACTTACAGAGTCTTTACTTAGGAGACTTGTTATACTAAATGTTACTTAGAGAGAAATGAAATTTAAACTTGGATATTTATAGTTAAACACTGATTCGTCCAATTTGGAAAAATTGACGTAAAATGAATTTTATGAAGCTTATTTTGAGAAAATCAATAAATGACAATCTTGCTATTTTGTCTTGTTCCAATATAATTGAAGATATTACGAGTGAAGAGACTAAATGTAGTATCAAATTATCTTCTTTTATTATGATTAATTCTGTGTACTCTCTTAAATTTATGTACAAATAATATTTATGTACATTAAAAAACAAAATAAACTTTGTGGAGAAAGGGTTTTATTTATGTACACAACCAATTAGGATACATATAATCAAAGTGCGTTTGACAGACGGACAGGTTGGGCGGGTCAAACATATTGTTTCGGATAAAGGATAGAGCTTTGGGCTCAGGAGGAATGATGTATGAACCAGACAACGGCATGGTCTAAAAATAATCGCTATCCACTTGTTTTACTTGTACTGATGGTGTTTGCCCTCGTTTGGTCCTTGATTCGCCCAGCGGATTATTTTACATGGGTACTGGAAGTTCTCCCGGCGGTTTTGGGAGCTGTATTACTGACGGCTTTTTACCGACGATTTCGTTTTACCAATCTGGTATACACCCTGATCTGGCTACATGCACTGATCCTGATTGTCGGTGGGCACTACACCTATGCCGAAATGCCGCTGTTTAACTGGATTCGGGATACGTTCGGGCTGGAGCGCAATTATTATGATCGACTTGGGCATTTTGTCCAAGGTTTTGTGCCTGCACTCATTGTTAGGGAAGTACTGCTGCGTAAGACAGCTCTGGGAAGCGGGAGCTGGCTCACTTTTCTAACGGTTAGCGTGTGTCTTGCGATCAGTGCTGGATACGAACTGATTGAGTTTGCTGTAGCCAAAGCAACTGGTACGGCAGCAGAAGCTTTTTTA
>NZ_JCAJRU010000222.1:0-8206 GCF_059447605.1 Paenibacillus sp. N119s
AGGCTATGACTGCGGTTGGTGCAAGCCGCATTCAAGTTATCGCCTTCGGTGTGGTGCCGCAGGCACTTCCTTATTTTGTGTCGTACTTACTGTACACCTTTGAGGTTAATGTGCGCGCAGCTTCTGTGCTGGGGCTGGTCGGGGCTGGCGGCATCGGTCTGCTGCTTGACCGTTCCCTTGGACTGTTCCGATATGACCGGGCAAGCATTATTATTCTACTGACCCTCGTCATCGTGCTTGCGATTGATTACGGCAGTAACCTGCTACGGAGGAAATTATTATGAATGATCCTACGCTTCGCAGACCCATTGGCCCCCGCCTACGCTTATGGGCGGCAGCTATTCTGCTAATTATCATTTACATTTGGGCTTTTCGCGGGATGCAGTTCGAAGGATTACAGGGGACAGCCAAAAGTGTTTCTGTCGCGATATTGGACGGATTTCTTCACCCTGATTGGTCGTTCGTCTTCATCCCAGAGGGAGAGGATTTGCTGCGTGGGCTGCTGGATACACTGGTCATTTCAGTGCTCGGGACCTTCGTGTCCGCATTTGTCTGCCTTCCATTTGCCTTTTGGGCATCAAGCAATATGACCCGTCTGCGTCCCTTATCAGGCAGCGGGAAATTTGTACTAAGTGTGATCCGGGTATTTCCCGAAATGATCGTAGCTATTCTATTCATTAAAGCCGTAGGTCCCGGCTCGTTTGCAGGTGTGCTTGCCCTTGGTATTCACTCGATCGGCATGCTGGCCAAGCTGTTCTCAGAAACGATTGAAAGTGTGGATCACGGACCGCAGGAAGCTTTGATTGCGTGCGGGGCCAACCGTTGGCAGGTCATTTTCTTCGCCGTGCTGCCGCAGGTGATTCCACAGTTTCTTTCCTATTCGCTCTATCGTTTTGAAATTAATATCCGGTCCGCAACCACGCTCGGGCTGGTTGGTGCAGGCGGGATTGGTACTCCGCTGCTGTTTGCACTCCAAATGCGCAACTGGAACCGTGTAGGCGTCATTTTACTCGGCATTGTAGTGCTGATCATTTTGACGGACCTGGTATCTGGTTGGCTGCGTAAACGGATCGTATAATTAAAATCTTTATATCAACAAAAGCCTCTAAATCAACAAATGCCTCTCCAGTGTAAAAGGGACATGTTATGCTCCCATTCACTCGGAAGAGGCTTTTGCTGTTCAACAACTCCTAGCTAGCTCATCTATGACCCGCCGGACTTCCTCTGCCGTATTGTAAAAATGCGGAGCCACACGAATAACATCCTTTCGTGCTGATACTATCATATTTCGGCTTCGCAAACGCTTCTCCACCGCCGACACGTCGGCTACTTTAACAGCGAGCAGACTTGGTAATGTGCCTCCTCCGTCAGGTATACGTATCTGTAACCCTCTGCTGCGTCCATATTCAACCGAAAAGTTCAACAGCTCATTCATATAGGACTGAATATTCGTGACCTCAATCTCCAGCAGCAGCTTTAAGGCTGCATTGGCGGCAAAAATGCTAATGAAGGAGGGTAATCCCGTCTCAAAGCGGCGGGCTCCCACCGCCGGAACCGGATGAGCAATATCAAACCGTGAGGCGGGCTCCTGTCCGAGCCAGCCCGTAAGACGGGGCTTGAAGCGGTCAATTCGGTCCTTGCTTATATAAAGAAAAGCCATTCCCGGTATCCCCAGTAAATATTTGCGTGCTCCTGCGACCAGAATATCTATCCCCATTGCCTTTACATCTACCGGAATTATACCTGCTGACTGATAAGCATCCACGAACAGTAACGCTTGATTACGGTGAGCTATATTGGCAATGGATTTGAGGTCCTGCTGGAATCCGTTGGTATAATTCACATGGGACACCATAATAAGCGCAGTATTCTCCGTAACGTGTTCCTCATACTGCTCTACGGTCACTTCTCCCTCCGTAGATGGGATGCAGCAAATATGATCGCGGAACATCTCCTGTGCCTGCCAGATGTGCCCCACCGTCGGAAAGTCGGTATCTGCATACACAATACCTTCTTTTCCCGGTATATAAGGAAGAGCAGTGGCCACACCGGCTATCGCCTCAGAGGCTGAGGACAGCACCGCAATTTCGTCTGGCTCCGCCCCGATAAGCTTGGCAAAATGTCCTCTAGCTTCCTCCAGACGTGCCATAGATAGGTCGCCGTTATGGCCGTATTGCAGCAAGCTTCGATGGTATTCCTCAATGGCAGCGGAAACCGGTCTCGATATCGCCCCCTGGGAACAGCTCCCTACATGGATATGTGAGGACAGCACCGGAAACAACTGACGATAGGACTGAAACGGATGTTTCATATTTCCCTTCGCTCCTCCTGGGCATACTAACGTGCCTTGATATGATCATTTTATTATCCATATAAGCCACCTTAGAACAAGGGCCTCCCTTCCCATCTTCTCGCCGTTAACAGACGATAGACACAAAGAGAGGCCTTGTTGGATCATATACGCACAAACTCTATTAATGCACGCGTTTGCGTCCAAACCAGCTTTTAAGCACCAGGGTTGCCAGAGCAAGTAACAGCAGTAACGAGGCCACCGCAAAGGATGCCGAGAACTGATATTCGTTATACAAAATCTCCACATGCAGCGGAAGTGTATTCGTCTCTCCCCGAATATGCCCCGAAACGACGGACACTGCACCGAACTCCCCCATGGCTCTCGCATTACACAAAATAATGCCATACAGTAAGCCCCACTTAATGTTCGGCAGCGTCACTTGCCAGAAAATGCGCCAGCCGCGCGCACCCAGCGTAACCGCCGCTTCCTCCTCCTGCTGTCCCTGATCTTCCATCAGCGGAATAAGCTCGCGCGCTACAAAAGGAAATGTAATGAACAGCGTCGCCAAAATAATACCTGGCAAAGCAAATATAATTTTAATATCATGCTCGTCCAGCCACGGTCCAAGCCAGCCCTGTGCGCCAAACACTAATACATACATCAGTCCTCCGACGACCGGCGAGATCGCAAAAGGTAAATCAATTAAGGTGACCAGCAAGCCTTTGCCGCGAAAATGAAATTTCGTGATCAGCCAGGCGGCTGCTACACCAAATATCGTATTGAGCGGAACCGTTATCGCTGCCACCAGCAGCGTCAACCGCAATGCGGACATGGCATCCGGGTCCCGTAGCGCTTCAACGTATACGCTCCATCCCTGCTTGAGTGCTTCGGTAAGCACGACGATTAGCGGCAATACCAACACCCAAAGCAAAGCTAAAAAAGCAGCGCCAATGAGCGTCCACTTCACCCAAGGGGCTTCGGTTGTAACCCTGTTGGGCGGTGCAGATGCAGGCATTGGCGCAGCAGAAGCAAGCTCCTGCCCAGTTATCGCTTGTGACATGGTGTATCCTCCTTGAACACGGGGTTTAATGCTACATTAGTTAGATAGTACGGCGCCGCGACCAGCGCTGAATACTGTTAATCACGAATAACAGTACGAATGAAATGACCAGCAGCATCAGCGCCACCGCTGTCGCCCCTGCATAGTCATTTTGCTCCAGCTTGGACATGATGAGCAGCGGAGCAATCTCGGTCTTCATCGGCATATTGCCGGAGATGAAGACGACAGAGCCGTACTCGCCAATGCCGCGGGCAAAGGCGAGCGCAAATCCCGTCAGCAGCGGCGGCACCAGCTCCGGCACAATAACGCTGCGGAAGGTACGCCATCTGCCCGCTCCCAGCGTAGCAGCTACCTCCTCTTCATCCTTGTCCAGCTCCTCCAACACCGGCTGAACTGTCCGTACGACGAACGGAATACCAATAAACATCAACGCGAGCGTAATCCCTGTCTGTGAGTATGCCAATTTCCACCCAAGCGGTTCAAACCATGAACCGATCCAGCCGTTCTGTGCATATAGAGCGGTCAACGCAACCCCTGCCACTGCCGTGGGCAAAGCAAAGGGCAGATCAATGACCGCATCAAAAACTCGTTTCCCTGGAAACTCATAACGTACCAGTACCCACGCGATCAATAAACCGAGAAATAGATCGATCAGCGCCGCAGCCGCGGCACACAAAAAGCTCACCTTGTATGAAGCCAGCACCCTGGCATCTGTCGCAACGTCCCAAAATTTCTCCCATGTCAGTCCGGTCGAATTCAGGAGCAGTGCTGATAATGGCACCAGCACCACCAGACTGAGGTACAACACACTATAACCCATTGTTAACCCGAACCCGGGAAGTACGCGTTTTCGGGTGGCTTGCATTTGACTCATGTTCTGTCCATCCCTCTCTGCATCCTTTGACTATGACACTCGCGTCTACCGATCCACTCGCCTTTAGAATTCACGTATGTTATGAACTACCGGGTACATAAATCTGGTCAAAAATACCCTTGTCGCTAAAATGCTTTTGCTGTGTCTCTTTCCAAGTCCCGAATACATCCTTCAAGGTTACAAGCTCCAGCTTTGGGAACCGATCCTTGAACTTGGCTTTCACACTCTCCAGTGTTGGGCGATAATAATGTTCGGCAGCAATGGTTTGGCCTTCTTCACTGTACAGATATTTTAAGTACGCGTCCGCCACCTCGCGTGTACCTTTTTTATCTACCACTTTATCGACTATCGCGACCGGAGGTTCAGCCAAAATACTGATCGACGGATACACGATATCGAATTTATCCGCACCTAGCTCCTTTACAGAGAGTAAAGCTTCATTTTCCCAAGCGATCAGCACATCGCCAATTCCACGCTCTACGAAAGTCGTCGTCGCTCCACGTGCTCCGCTATCCAGTACCGGCACATGCTTATACAACTCCTGTACAAACTGCTGTGCTTTGGCTTCATCGTTATTGTTCTTTTTGAGCGCATAGGCCCAGGCTGCAAGATAGTTCCAGCGGGCTCCGCCCGAGGTTTTAGGGTTTGGTGTAATGACCTGCACATCACCGCGGATCAAATCGTCCCAATCCTTGATTCCCTTCGGGTTCCCTTTACGTACCAAGAACACGATGGTTGATGTGTACGGGGAACTGTTATGCTCATATTTACTTTGCCAACCTTCTTTAACAAATCCTTTTTCCTGCAACGCATCAATATCATAGCCCAGAGCCAGTGTAACCACGTCTGCATCCAGTCCGTCCTGCACAGAGCGGCTTTGCTTGCCAGATCCGCCGTGGGATTGCTTGATGGTAACCTTCTGCCCTTTCTCCTTCTCCCAATGGGCGGCAAATGCTTTATTATACGCCTCATACAACTCACGGGTCGGGTCATAAGAAACATTGAGCAACTCTACATCCTTGGAGCCGGAAACAGAGCTACCATCGCCCTGCGTCCCTCCCTTGCTTGCTCCGCAAGCACTTAGCACCATCGTTAAAACCAAAGATAGTCCGAGAATAAGCCCTATTTTGTATTTCCTTTTCATCAAGACACCCCTCATTCTATGTAATTTGTAAATACACATTTATTTACGCCTGTTATTTACAGACAGACTTAAAAAAAAGAGCGGAGAATTCCCTGATGCAGCTCTGATAGGTCAAACCTGTCGCGTGTACAGTGTCTGCCTGCTGTTCCTAGAGGTTCTCCGCCAGAATGGCAAGGTTATACTTAATACTTTAATTCCTACCTGTTTAATGAGTTATATGGATATAATACGAGAGTTTATGAGGGATGTCAAATCTTTTTTTAGCATGGGATGGTCTATAATTTGCATTCGACAAGGGGGGGCAGTCAGAAACGTTTTGTACGTTTCCGACCGCCTAGAGGGCAAGTACACGCGTGGACTACGACTTAGTTGGCTACCGTTTCAAGATTAATCGAAAAGACTCCAAATTGCTTCGGATTATCCGTAGCTCTTCTCAGCCACAGTTCACCCGATCCCACCATAACTCCCTGATAATTAACAAACAATTCATCTGTCTTTTGGTTCACTAGTGCTTCACGAATCGCATCTGTAAAAATCTGATCATATTTGGCTATAAAATCTTTTTTGTCCGGAATCGTTAGCGACTTTTCACTATCATTGACACGCAGAGGGTACAAAATATAATTGGCTACCTTCTCCTTGTCATTGTCGGCAACCGCCTTCTGCAACGCCTTGAATGTGTTCAAAAACGCTTTAGGATCTTGAATACCTGCTACCTCAAATGGATTTTGAGATGCACTCGGAGCTGTAGGAGCAGAAGCTGCTTCCGATGAAGTTGCCGGGACGGAAGGAGCCGACTTTTGCGCATCAGTACCGCTGTTTTCTGCACTCTCACTCTCTTTAGCCGCTTTGTCACTTTGGTTTGAATCGCTCTGATTGCCTCCAGCTTTGTTCTCGATCATGCTTGTACTGCTCCCAGGATCACTCGTTCCAGCATTATTATCCTGGCCACAGCCGGTAAGAGCTACAAATGTAAGTGTAAGTAAAATGGCTGTAAGGGACAGCCTCCGTGACATTTTGTGATTATTGGATTCATGATTTTTGGGCACAACGGGTCATCCTTTCTGCTTTCTACTCTGACCTATTCTGTTCATTAAGTCTTTAACCGTTCTATTGTAACATAAGTAGACTAATGACCGCATGTCGTGCCCATTCTGGAAGGAGATTACAGTGTGATATATGCGAAGGTTTTAACGTTTCCTTGTGATCCATCATCCGTACTCACTTTTAAAATCAGCTCATTCAAGGAAGCTACTCCGCTCTGCCCCTCTGGCTTAATAAACAGCAGATCATGGCGTTCTCCCGGCTGCAACGTTCGGCTGGAAAATCCGCTCGTTGTACCTTGTAGGTCTGATCCATTCGAACTGTTGAGCTTGTATTGTACGGGTTGCTTTCCTGTATTCTTGATGCTGATGTATAGCTTGCGTCCCTCTTCAAATCTAAATTCTGTTTGTCCTTGTCCCCCAAATTGCATGAATTGGTCATGTACGATACGCTTCGCTGCTTCTCCTTGCTTATTTTGCTTGCTAAGCGGAGCTGCTGGGTGCGTTACACTCGCCGTTGATGTAGTATACGTGTTCGTCGGAAAGTTAGCCAAAGTGACATAACCTACGATCACCCCCGCCACGCCCATCCAAACCCATTTTTCCACCATTTCTATCCCTCCTTCACAAAAATATACGGAAGCTACGCTATATGAATTCAGTCGTCACCATGATTGCACAGATGGAACGGCTTATCTTCTATAAGAAAGCGATCCACCCAGGTCATGGCATATACAAAATTAGGTGTCGATTCAATCAATCCGTTCACAATGTCCAAGGAACGTAAATTTCTCAGCTTCTGTATCTCAGGGGGCAGCCTACGGATTCCGCTATACGAGATATCCAGGCACTCCAGCTGATGCAACTCTCCGATGGCAGGAGGCAAATTTCGGAATGCCAGTTCCTCCTTGGGGATCACCTTTTGGCCCGGTGCCGGACGATCATAACATCCACAGCTGACTCTTAAACTTTTGAGGCCAGACAGCTTGGCAATGTCAGCAGGCAGCTCTTCCAAATCCGCTACTTGGATCGTCAGCGACTCCAAGGCTTCCAATTCAAACAAAACAGACGGTAGTGTTCGTACATCCTGTTCAAAGATGGTCAAATGCTTCAAGGAACGCAATTCTCTAATCCGTTCCGGTATCTCCGTCAACCCAAACCGCATCAGCTCCATTCGATCCGGTTGATGCCGAATAGCATCGTTCAAAAACATATCTATATTGCCATGAAGTTCAGGTTTGTGAATAAACACACCAGGGATAAGCTTCTCCAATTCATCTGCTGCTTCTTTATCCATATTCAGTCTACCGATTCGTTCGTGAGCGATGTTAATGATCCAATCCTCTCCATCGGCATCCTGGAAACATAAATCTTCTGGTAATTTCGGATGCACCCAGGAAAACAGGCTGGACGCCGCTTGCTTTAATAGCCCTCCGGCCTCGGGCGTACATCGGTATTGGTAAAACGTTCCGGGTGTGTAGGCAATGGAATGCTTTCCCCTCATTTCCTCATAAGAGTGAGTGGACAGCAAAAAAGGATCCAATCGATGTAGTAACTCCTTGAACAGGACTTCCTTGTTGGTCAACCCATCCTCATCTTCTGTCGCCCATTTATGTACACCCAGCATAAACGTGTCTGCCCGTTCCATAGCATAATCAATTAGTCTTTCATAGGCTATGTCGCGAACATCGCTGTATAATCGAAACATGTCTCTCCTCCCCTATACTGGCCTGCGCCCTGACAATAAAAAAACCAAACTCATATCTATTATGAGTCTGGCTGTCATATTTTT
>NZ_JCAJRU010000223.1:0-8179 GCF_059447605.1 Paenibacillus sp. N119s
ATCTAATGAGCATTTACAGCCAGTGTTCCGGTTTGTCGCTCCAAGAAGTACAGGATCGTTATGAAGGACAAATGTACGGGACATTTAAAAAGGAACTGGCAGAGACGGTTGTAGTTATGCTGGAACCGATTCAGCAACGCTATCGCGAAATCCGGGAATCCGGTGAAATTGGACATATTTTGGCCCAATCCGCAGAGCGTGCTCAAGAAACTGCTGAAATCACGCTGTCTGCGGTCAAAGAGCGCATGGGCTTTTTACCACGTGTACGCTAGAGCCTATTGAAGCCAAGACTTACAAATTGACTTAAGAGCGACGTTGACGGGCCTTAACTACGAAGCCCCAGCCGATATTGCCGACAGATAAAAGCCCCAGCAATATAGCAAGCCATGCAGAATAGCTGATGGATATAGCAGCTGCTGTCAGCAGGATAATGGATGAAACGGCGAACCATAGGGATAAACCTTTGTTCATGGTAAAAACCTCCAGCTTTCGAATGTTGAATTTCAGGAATAAGTAGATGTAAGTGAGCCATAATAATCTTGCAAGCTTGCAATGAACCTCACTCACAAAGAACTGAAAGGAGATTCAAATATGAGCAGACGTCGTTCAAACAACCTGCAAGTACCGCAGGCCAACGCCGCTTTACAACAATTAAAATATGAGGCAGCTCAAGAACTTGGCATCACTATTCCTCAAGACGGTTACTTCGGTAATGTCGTTTCCCGCGAAACAGGTTCTCTTGGGGGATACATCACGAAAAAGCTGGTCCAACAAGCAGAACAATCCTTGTCGGGCAGCAGCCGCTTGCAGTAATACACATAAACACTCCCATCCTGGAAGCTGTATTATGAGCAACTGTGATGAAGAAAATCCGGAGCGATCATGCTCCGGATTTTTTTGCGCATGCTTACGACCATTGTGAATCACGCAAGTCTGCTTCGTCAAGAGGGCGCTTACATAAGACATCGCTTTTGACGGGAATGGTCAAAAAAACAGCAAGCTCCAGGCATAGGGAGACTTGCTGTCTGTAATCTACTCGGCTCATTGCTAGCTTTTAAATATTTTTAATTCGTATGCAGGGAAAGGCGCTTTTGCATTTTCTCGTCACTGAGCCATCCAATGTAACTGTTGATCAGTCCGAATTGCTTATCCATCGCAACCACCGCCACGAATGGATATTGCCTCCGGTGTCGATACCTTACGTCCCCCCAGCGTACAATATAGCCCCATTCCAGTTCTTCTACCTCGGCTACGGCAAAGGAGGAAAAATAGCGAAATGCTTGCACATCACGATAGGATTTGGAAGCTTCTACAGCTGGATGTGTGGACGGAGTTGCGTGTTTCGTCCAAAATAAATGTTTGCCATGTAATCCGCCAATGTCATAACTTCCATTCTGATGAGCTTTTACCACATGCCACCGGTTCCATGATACCGTGGGAATGATATAATAAGTGTCGCCTTCTTGGCGCTGGGTGTCCATATCACGCACCGCTTTTTTGGTAATAAAATGACTCCAGGTTCGCCAAATGTAATACAGGCCAATAAGGATGTACAGTGTAATAAATAAGGGTGCCGGCGAAACCAACCCGGTGATCCACAGCATTATTGCAGCAACATGGGTACCGAAAATAAAGGGATCGAAAATATGGATGATATTCCAAGAGATCCACTTGTTCGTAAACGGCCGAAATGCCTGTGTTCCGTACGTATTGAATAAGTCTGTGAATACGTGCAGGCACACTGCAATCGTTACCCATAATGCGATATGACCCGGGGGCACATCCCTGAAGATCAAGCAGATCAGTCCCGTGATGGACAAGATCCATATCAAC
Organism: Paenibacillus sp. N119s; assembly: GCF_059447605.1. Taxonomy (NCBI): domain Bacteria; kingdom Bacillati; phylum Bacillota; class Bacilli; order Caryophanales; family Paenibacillaceae; genus Paenibacillus; species Paenibacillus sp. N119s. Next base: position 1,834 of record NZ_JCAJRU010000223.1, read on the forward strand.
CAGAAGGGAATGGAATGCGACAGTCCCCGGTGATTGCGAATGTAGGCTGCATTGTTCTTCAACCGAAGCAAAGTGTCAAAATCCGGAGCTTGTGACCCTACGACCGTAGCGAGCAGTACGACTGCGGCCAGCTTTGGATCTCCGGCGACGACAGGATCAGTGTAGGCCAGCCCGGCCAATCCGATTCCCATGACAAAGTGTGTGGCTGTATCCATATCTGTCGCTCCTTTTGTATTGTTTCCTGTACTTATTACTACCCAAATTTACTGTAAACGATCAGCAGGGGCGATTTGCCATCTGAATTGTGAACGTTTTGTGCGTTTTCTGTCAAACTTTTTAGGGTAGGTATATGATAAAATTTATATCGGAGTTCAACTTACTCCCGAATTCATACATCTCTAAGGGGGAGTTACTCACAATGGATAATATTAGTTATAAGACTTCTTCGGATGCGGCTACCTATTCGGTAAAATCTAAACCACCCGGCAAGGCGGGCACTTGGAAAGATTTTATTACAGTGACTAAGCCAGGCATCCTTCGTACTAATTTGGTTGCATCCTTCGGTGGTTTTTGGTTAGCATCGCAATGGGACGTTGACTATATAAAGTTAATCCTTACACTCTTAGGTACTATGTTGGTTATGGCGTCTTCTTGTGTCTTTAACAACTACTTTGACCGTGAGTTGGATTTGAAGATGGAGCGGACACGTAATCGCTCACTGCCAACAGGACGTCTGACCCCTACAACGGTGTTGTCCTACGCTATTATTTTGGGCATCGTCGGATTGGCTGTCTTATTCTACTTCTCTGGAGTGAAGGCAGGGCTACTGGGCATCTTAGGTATGATTGTCTACGTTGGCATTTATACACTCTGGTTGAAACGTTCGTCTACATGGAGTACATCCATTGGCGGTATTTCAGGGGCTATGCCTCCAGTAATTGGTTATGTGGCCGCATCAGGCCGTATTGATATGGGCGCATGGCTTTTATTCGCATTACTGTTCTTATGGCAACCGCCTCACTTCTGGGCACTTGCCATTCGCAGAGTCGAGGAATATCGCGCAGCAGGCTTCCCATTGTTGCCAGTTGTGAAAGGTATTCATCGGACCAAAATTCAGATGATTCCTTATATTGTGCTGTTGATTCCGGTACCCATCCTTATGTACGCTTATGGGTATGCCGGTATGATTTTTATGATCGTGTCTGTATTGCTGTCTGTGCTTTGGGCGTTTTATGCTTTTAAGGGTTTTACGATTAAGAAAGAAGAAACAGATTCCTGGGCCAAAAAAGTATTTTTCTTTTCCATTAACCATCTGACACTCAGCTTCTTATTGATGATCGTTGATACGGTTCATAAATTCTAATCCGAGTAGTAGCATTGGTGATAATACACTATATTTGCTGTCCAACAGGCGCCTGAATTGGCCTGAGGACAGCTTTTTTGTTATTCGCAGGACTAAAGCACAGGAGGGTATATAATGTATTCCTCTAAGCCAGCTTTCTCCAACTGGGCAATCACATATTCATCCGGAGTCCCTTCTACGCCAGCATAGCCTTTGCGAGTATACATATGAAGTGCATCTGGAAAAGCGTCTGCAAGCACACCTCTTATTTTTTTTCCCGAACTGTCGTTGTCCATAAATAAGTATATTTCATCGTGCTTGGTCCGTTTGCGGAGGGATTCCAGCTTTATAGAGTTTAATGTGCCGAAGGTACATAAAATATTGACCTCCGGGTCAAGTAATCGGCGAAGTTTACTGCGGTCATTTTTTCCTTCGACAATCACGGTTATCGCCATTTTGCTCACCCCTTGCTTCATGCCTGTGCTCGAAATTCCCCGGGAAATGAAGGAATATGTGTATAGTTTAGCTCTAAACGGGGTTCTCATGCAAAAAACAACAAAACAGCCTGCCAGAAGTGGCAGGCATGGGTTACAAAGCAGGCTGTTAGGGCAAATCAGACATTAGATCCAGCAAGTACGAAGAATGATGACGAGCAGAATATATAGAACAAGAATGATACCAGTTGAAGTCCCGATAGGGCAAGGATGACAGTGGCCCATGGTCTGCACCTCCCTTTTCTAATAATTCAGTCAAATTAGTCTATGTTGGTAGGAGAATAAAGTCCTGTGCACACGCCTTTGAGAAGAGTGTTTTGGGCTTAAAGACAGCATATTAGCATGCCTCCCTCAGGTATAACTAGGAATGATAAGGCCCTGAGGCAGGCAACGGAGGTGTCGGAGATAATCGCTGGACAGGAATAAATAATAGACCGGCCATCAGGATCAGAAAGGCGATAAAGAAAGGAGAAATGTGATCTGGAAGCTGACCCGCCAGTACAGGTCCGGCAAAGGAGCCGATAGATGTTGCAATGGATTGCAAAGCAAACGTTTTGCCCAATCGCGCACCTCCAATTTGTATGAAAAGGGAGGCCAGCGCTGGGAAAATAATGCCTTTGGCTGTTCCCAAAATAAACAGGACGATGCCTATGATCGCTTCAGGCGTGGTGGCGAGTGCGAAGAAGCTTAAAGACAACAGAATAATGCCGCAAAGTAGCCGTACCATCGGTGAATATTTGTTCAGAAAAAGTAAACTTAGCGTACAGAGTGCTCCCAGACTAATGATAGAAAAGAGTAATCCGGTGGACATTATGGACGCAGAACCGTTATTACGTAAAGGGATCTCGTAAAATAAAATGCCTTGTGCGCACGCTAAAACAAAAGGTAGAAGCAGGTAACGCCAATTGAATGGTAGCCGCGTTTGTACTGCCGATAGCGGAGCGGGTGTTGCGTGACCATCAGATAATTGGGCCTGCGGAGCGGGTGCATTTTTGGGTAAGGTGAAGTAAGCCATAAGCCCCGTGATAACGAGAATGATGCCAAGGGAACTAAATGTCTCGCTAAAGCCAAAACTGGCTACGATAAATGCACCTGCGGCCGGAGACAGAACAGAGGCCAACGTGTGGACGACACCATGCCCCGACATATATTTCCCCTGTGTAACCGGATGATCAGACAGTTGTGCCAGCATGGCCAGACAGGCTGGGGATAAAAAGGCCAACACATAGCCACTAATTGCACGTAGAAAAAGTAATTCCCACGGTGTATGGATGTACGATTGAATGATCAGGATGATGCCTGCGGCTGTCAGACTGAACATAATATATCGGCGACTGCCGTGTTTGTCGACCTTCGGACCTGCCATCAAGTTACCAGGCAGGTGAGTCAGAGAGTAAATCCCCATCATCCAACCGATAAAGGTAGGAGCTGCCCCCAGAGAGATTGCGAATGGTGTCAAAATAGGATATTGTGCATGCAGATCAAAAAAGGCAATGAACAAAAAGAGATACAGCCAGAGGGCTGTTTTCATGCGAATGACCCCCTTTCCCTAATGTAAACTTTCATATTACTACGTATTGGCCCTTCCTAAGTTGTACGCTGGATTGGACGAACATAGACCACTTTGTATGGACAAGAATTAAATGACAGGGGATGTAAAAGACCCAAGCTGACAGGACATTGCGTAATCATGTATAATTACAGAGACAATTTGCAATTGAATCATGTAGTTGAAAACGGGAGTGTAGCGAATGGATAAGAACGTCTGGACAGAATTTTTGGAACACAATTGGCAGATCGTTCAGGATAACTGGCTGTATATATTGATTGGGCTTGTTCTATTATTGGTCATATTGAAGATTGTTAGAACTCTCGTAAAATGGCTGATCATCATCGTTGTGATTGCAGGCTTGCTAGTATACAGTGGGATTTCCTTTGAACAGGTCGGCAAGGTCGTGACTCAGGCAAAAGATGATGCAATTAACAAAGTTCAGAGCGAGGCTTTGAACATGATGATAAAAGAGGGGCAAAATGCCAAATACACCTCCAACGGGGATGGTACATTTACAGTATCCAGTTCGAACCTGGAAGTAAAAGGTCCGTTTGAGGGTGATAAGGTCAAGGTATGGTATCAGGGAATGTCGCTGGGCGAATGGAGTATGGGCGACACCGTCAAGAAATATATTGATAGTGCGAAAGACTTGGCTGCTGTACAGCCGCCACAGTCGCCGTAGAGACAGGAGGAGCACAATGAACCCATCCTGGCTGGAGTCTGTTCTTCATTGGAATGGCGTGACGGTATTTCTGATCGCCATCGTCATATTGTCGTTGATACAGGGGTGGAGGCGAGGGGCCTCCAGATCTGTAGGTGCGCTGTTTAGTCTCATTGTGGATGGGATACTCACTGTGACGGGTATTTTGTGCTCGCTCGGGGTAGCCATGTGGCTTTCACCGAAAGTACAGCAATGGCTGGCAGCTTACATGGAGCATTTGCCGCAGCGCAAACTTAGTGGAATTGAGCAATTTTATTATACGCTCGTGGCGGGGGTAGAGGGTTTTCCGCTGCTGCGGTTCGCCGTATTGTTCATGCTTAGTTATGCTATTGCCCAGTTTTTACTACGTGCTATTTATGTGTTGGTGATAGGCGGCAAGTCGGAACTCCATGAGCATGAAAAGAAATCTGGCTTCTTCAGCAGGGTGGCAGGGGCTGGAATCGGTACTCTTATTGGTGGAGCTCGCGCCATGATGATCATAGCCCTGCTGTTCATAGGCGTAAGTCTGTATCCAGACAGCGGGTTTAGCAGCTACGTACAAGCTTCGCCGATTTATAAGCAAGGTGCGCAATCGGTCATTGAGCCGTTGTCCGGGACTCTGATTAAGGATAAGCTGCCCGTATTTACGCAGGCTGTTACCAAGGAATTGAATGGTATCATGCAGCGCAAATACGAAATAATCGACCGGGACATTCCGGATGATATCGGTCAGGCAGCAGCCAAGATTACCGAAGGAGCTAGCGGTGATGAGCAAAAAGCCAGAGCCTTGTATGAATGGGTAGGCACCCGCATTAGCTATGATTACAGTAAGGTAGAAGCCTATGAGCAACGTGGGGATTGGCATGAGCAGACTCCCAAAGATACGTTTGATACACGTAAAGGAGTGTGCATTGATTATGCCCGCTTGTACGCAATGATGGCTCGTTCGCAGGGACTACAGGTCAAGGTCGTTACAGGCCTTGGATACAACGGACAGGGAGGTTACGGCTCCCATGCCTGGAATGAGGTGTATTTGAGCGGACAGGATCGATGGGTCCCGCTCGACCCGACCTGGGCACAAAGTGGAGACTGGTTTAATCCGCCTGGTTTTGCTCAAACACATATCAAGGATAAAGTGATTTAAGAAGGAGTGGAGAAGGGCGCATGAGAAAGATGGACAACGAGCAAGAAAAAAACAATGAGACATCCGACCGAAAAAGATTTAGCTTCCGGATCAATCTGTTCTTTTTCAGCTCGTTCATTATATTTACGGTCATCATTGTCAGACTGGCGATACTTCAATTTGTAGATGGACCCCAGCTCAAACAGCAGGAGGCCAGTAATGTTACCAAAAACGTACCACTTACGCCGATTCGCGGAACAATTTATGATTCAACCGGGCAGAACAGACTGGCGTATTCTACACCAGTACAATCGCTGTATATCACGCTCTCCAAGAATTATAGCGACAGCTTGGAAGAAAAGCGAAGTCCAGATAAAAAGCTGTTGCCTGAGCTGGAAAAGATGACACAAAAGCTAGCAAATCGATTTGCTCAGTATGGCAATAAAGATGAGCCGAAAATGACGGCAGAGCAAATTATGGACGCTATGGACCGGAACTATCAGCGATTTAGCGGTTTTACGCCGCGTCTGATCAAAACGAATCTTAGTAAAGATGAAGTTGCCTATTTTATGCAGCATAAAAGTGAGTTTCCAGGCGTAGATGTCGTTGAAGAAACGGTACGTCATTACGATCCTGACACGGTAGCTGTTCAAACGGTCGGTTATATTAAAAGTTATAAAAGTGCACGTGAAACGTTGGATAAATATAAGAATATTCAAAAATCCATGTCAGCTGAAAATGATCCGGGCCTCATTTATATGGATAACGAATCTGTGGGCTTTGACGGGCTGGAATATCAATATCAGGAACAATTACGGGGGAAAAATGGCTATAAAACAGTACCCATTGATCCACGCAATATGCCGGAAGGTGTAGATTCTGTTACTCCTCCGCAAAAAGGGGATAATGTCTACTCCACGATTAACAAAGAGATTCAGGTGAAGACTGAAAATGCCATTATGGATCAATTGAGATGGCTCCATTCACATGCTGTATCCGGCAAGACTCATCCTTATGCCAAAACAGGCTTTGCTGTTGCCATGGAAGTGGATACTGGCAATGTCGTAGCTATGGCTAGTATGCCGGATTATGATGCAAATTATTGGCAAACCGGTACGATTTCAAAAGAAAAATA
>NZ_JCAJRU010000224.1:0-8033 GCF_059447605.1 Paenibacillus sp. N119s
GGACCATGTCTACCCCAATAGTCGCACTGGATGAGCCCTTTTTTCATGAGATGTGCGATGATTTGCTGCCACGCACCTTGGTCTTCACGAATCCAGCTACCGTAGAGGGGACGATGAAGCGTCTTTGTCATACGGCCAGTCTGTTAGGCAAGCCGAACCTCTCTTCTTTGATAGAGGTCAAGGTGGTGGAGAACGCCTTTGAACTGATTATGCAGGGGCGCAAAGATGAGTATGAGGAATTGCTCGTTCGTTCATTGCATGAACTGAGGAAAGCTGATCCAAGCAGAGGGCTAGCTGTAGCACAGTTATCCATGGTCGACGCTGCGTTACAGGTGGAGCTGGAGACAGGGCGAACGATTGCAAATCCTTTAAGGTCGTTGGTGAATTTAATTGAGGTTTTGTTAGGTTAAATAAGTACAGCCAAAAGAACTTCCAACCCATTTTTGGGACAGTGGAAGTTCTTTTTTTTGGAGTTGGTGGGTGGGGTACCTCTGTGCTGTTCATCAGGGATTCTGTTGGTCTTGGAAGATGGATGCTGCGCCTGCCGATTCTCTTTGAACAAGCGTAACGTACAACCGTTCATGCTCCACGTCTTCCCCGGCAATGATTTTGAGAACCTGTTCGGCGGCTACAGCGCCCCATTTGCGCTTGGAATAGTCTATCGTGGTCAGCCGGGGCTGAATATATTGCGCCAGCTCGATATTATCAAAGCCGACGATATGAACATCCTTGCCAATGGTAAGCTCTGACTGGGCCATTCGATTGTAAAAACCTACGGCCATTTCATCATTGAGGCAAAATACGGCTACAGGCTCCGAATCCGGGTCAGCCTGCTGCTGTAAAATGATCTCGGCCGCCTGCTCGCCGCCGGATTTCTCAAAATTGCCGCCAATTTCGACCATCTCGGCGACACCGCTGCGCTCAATGGTCTGCTTGACCGCCTGCATCCGCTGCCATGAATCATAAGAGCCTTCCGGTCCGGTCACAACATATAGCTTGCGGTGTCCCAATTCCAAGAGATGCTCTACTGCGAGCGCGGCACCTGCTTTGTTATCCAACAGCACCTGGTTAATGTTGGGGTGATTCAATTCGCGGTCTAATACGACAATTTTATGTCCGCGCTCGGCGTAGTTCAGCAGCTCCTGACTATCAAACGTCTGATCCAGTACGATGGCTCCATCAATCATGCGTTCTGGCAGCATTCGATGTGATTGCTTGCCGCTGCATACAATGAGGTCATAGCCCTTGCGGTTTAAAATTTCCTTGATGCCGTAAAGTAAATCTCCATAAACGTCTCCGCGAAAATCTGTGAGAAAAACGCCAATAATTTTGGTTTGCCTTTTCTTGAGATTGCGTGCGGCGGCATTTGGCACATAATTAAGCTCCTTGGCAATGGCCAAAATACGTGCGCAAGTCTCCTCTGTTACCTTATCGCTACCGTTCAAAGCATATGAAACGGTAGATATAGAAACGCCCGCCTGTTTGGCGATATCTTTAATGCTGACCACAGCGTCACCTCCTTGTGTCCGTCTTATATGTGCTATTGTATATGCATTATTAACCACATATCTATTCCAAATGTCGTAGTTCTACATGCAAGCAGCAAAGGGCGATCCCGTAAGATCGCCATCCCTTTGTTGCTATACCTGATTTTGCTTGCGATATCATTCAGTTTTATAAAATAATCTCCAGACGATGCACACCGTCATGGTTTGCTAATGCCTGCTCGAAGGTCTCACGTTTGATACGCAAGGCACCGGAACGGTAACGATTATCATCAGCGGGCTCGCTTTCCAGAGGGACTCCGTTCAACACTGTACGGCCTTGTTCACCGCTCGTATGCTCTTGCAGCATGCGATAAACAAAAGTGACGGGTTTTCCTGCAAAGGAAAATCTAAATTCCAATCCGTCGAGATCGTCCGGCAACACAGGATCCAGAATCAGGTCCTCGCCTGACTGACGAATACCGAGAACATTAGAAATGAGCTGATTCATGTAGATTCCCGGACCGCTGGAATAAATTCTCCAGCCACCCTTGACGGGGACGGCTCCTTCCCGTAGTTCACCAAACCGCTCCTGTGCTTCATAGCGGGTTTTAAATTTACCATCCGAGCTACTGAAATAGGCATTGCTTTGGCGCCAGTCGGCATTCGGTACGGTCGCACGGATGCCGACCGGATTGATGAGCTTCAGGCTGTGCCAAGCGTCATCCTTGCGTCCTAACTTGGCCATCGCTTCCACAAAGCGGATATGGGCATGTACATATTGCAGCCCGACTTCACGTCCGAAGTTGGCCGCTTGCTCTGCACGCTTGAAGTGCGAACTCACGCCACCGTCATATTGTGCAGGACGGTTCATCAGACGCACACCATCCGGGCAGAGAAACTGCTCGCGGATGAGCTGCTCATGAGCCAATGCTTGCTCAGGCGTGAGCAACTGGCTAATCATGCTGCGTGTCATCGGCAGCAAGCGGTAGTGAATTCCCGTCTCGGTGTCGGACGGATGGAGCATGAGCTTAGGTTGACCAGGCTCTTCCATATATACGAAGCCCGGGATAATTCCGCTCTCCAGCATGTAGCGATTGAAGTCTTTACGAATGCCGTTCGCCATCTGATGTAAATCTTGTGCGATCTTATCAGCTCCGCTTACTACGTTGGCTGGAGCTTGCTCCAACGCAGCAGCAAAGTTACGAACCACCTGGTAGGTGAGTGCGACCGTCCAGCTGCTCGCCATGTATTGCTTCAGCTGCGCATTGGCTGGCTGGAGGGTGTCGTCCCAATCGCCGTCACCGTAAGCCGATAAGTACGTGTCATGCAGGAAATTCTCCCGAATATATTCGATCTCCTTCAGGGCATGTTCCATGAGAGTCGCGGTCTGCTTGGTATAATCGAAAGTATGCCGATGAGTGTAAGGAACATTTTCTTCCAGAATACTGTAATCACGGGTCGCGGTCAAATAATCGCCCAATACCTTGAGCGGCCAAACGATAATATCCCCATGGCTTTCTTTTTGCTGTACGTGAGTATAGTTGTCGAACATAAACCATTGCGGCCAGTTTCCAGTGTCTTCATACTGGTGGCTGAATACCGTTAGCAAAATGGAACGAACCTCATCAAACTTTTGCACCGCCGAGAAGTATTCTACAGGTCCCTGACATACATCGCGTGTTCCCCAAGCTGCTCCGCCGTATTGCTCCAGACCGTGAGGTACAGAGTAGTGGACGAGCATATTGTGGGTGTACCACCAGGCCACGGCGTTCACACGGAATAGCTCGCTCGTTTCCTGTTGACCAAGTGTCAGATGGAAGCCATTCATAAGCTCGGCAAAATATTCCCGGTAGCGCTCGCGCTCCTCCTCAAAGGAGGCGTGAGGCTCCTTGCGTGCTGGGTCTTTCCCGGACGAACGGCCATGCAGCCAACCCTGTACCGTGCAGGTCCATTCGCTGCTCTCACCTAGTTCCAGCACGACCAAGGATGCATCAGGTGAAGCCTTGCCCCGCAGGAGTGCGTGAGCGTCGCTTACCTGCTGTAATGGAGCGCCTGCTACATGCATTCGGTACAAAAGATCCGGATAAGCCTCTGCGCTTAGGGAAGCGGAATCAGCTCTAAAGAGCAGGTCGTCACCTTCGCGTTCCATATGAAATGGAAGCTCATATTCGTTCACATGCATAGACATTTGCTGAGTGATCAGGAATGGGTAAGCTTTGCCGCTTGCCGAACGCATGTGAAGCCGTATTTCCGGGCGATCAGCATTCGTATGGTTTGTAATAATGAATGTATCGTCAGCCGTTTTGTAATACCAGCGCACATAATTAAAGCCAATCTCAAACAGGGAAGGCATGGTAAGCAGGTGGTATTTTCCTTGAATGCCGACGTAGATACGTTGACCGGATGTCTTAGGAATATTGAGCGCATTACGTACGTTGGTGATCATCTTGTTGAAATTCGTATTGCCGATCACGAGCTGGGAATTGAATACCCCGCACATATAGGAGGTCGTTGTAATGGTTTCTTCCTTACCTCCAGAGTAATGCCCACCCATTAAAATGTGTCCGTGAGGACGTTCTACACGAAGCTCTTTGGATTTGAGTACGATATGCTCATAGTTTTCCGTAAAAAAGGAAAGTAGTTCATCACCATCCCGCTCTTCTTCCTGGCGTTTTGGGAAAAGCTGCTCCACTTCGGCAGCGGTCAAATCCAGTGTGCACAGTGGCTCACCGATGGTTTGCGCTGGAGCTACGCGCTCTGCCTGGAACTCACTTGCGATGCGCGCTGGGATGATGTTCGCGGAAGCGTCCGCTAGCACGGCCGCTACTTCTTCACGTGCTTTGGTCACCAGCTCCTGATACTCCAGCTTCGTCACTGCGGCCGGATGGTTCGGCTGGAACAGACCGTAAAATGTAAAGCGAGCTTCCCCGGCGAGTTTTACCCGCTCAGATTGCAGCGCTGTATAAGCAAATTCGTATTGGTACACTTCATTGGCGAGCGAATCGCGGCGGAGTGCTTCCGGCTCATTCGTTTCCTTGTAAGAAAGTCCAAAGAACTGAAACCCATCTGTCGAGTATCCGACAGTGCGGGTTAACGAGCCTTGTTGAATATAAGGAAATGCCTGACTTTGCGGCTGATTCTGACGGGAACAAACGGTATAGCCTCTTTGTTCATCATGATAGACAGTGTGGTCAATATATTGAGACAAATAAGCTTCATTACTGCGTACAGCAGCGGTATCGGCAATGCCGAGGTCCTGACCGTACACAATATCTGCTTCAACGTCATCGCCCTGTAGGGTTACATCCCAGAACCATACTCCGAGGCGGCTGAGTGTGAAGGTCACCTGATAGCCTACACCGGCAGTGAAACCTTCCCAAATAATCTGCTGATCTGTTTGTCGGATTACGCCAGGTGAACGAACTCCAAGCAGAGGAGTAATGCTTACACCGGAAGGACGATACAGTCTCAAGTACAGATTGTTCAGGGAACCATCGACTGAATTGGTCAACAGTTGGTTGATCATCGTTGAGCCGTGGGCAATCTTGTATACATCACCGCTGCTTAAGAAGGTAAAGGACAGGTCTCCGGCTCGCAGCAAAATATTTTGATCCAGACTTGTATTCATCAAAGGGAACGCCTCACTTTCCTGTTTCTTTTACTAACCGAAAACGGCCTTCAGTAGTATCTCGGCTGTTAGGTCCTGTAAAGACGGCGAATTCACCGCTGTCACTGTCAAAACTCAAATCTGCATGATGATAGCGCAGCTGAGGCTCGGTCAATGTAAATTCCACTTCCTGACTTTCGCCTGGGGCAAGCAGGACTTTGCAGAAATCTTTCAGTTCTTTCATTGGTCGAACCGTATCCCCGCTGATATCACGGACATAGAGCTGAACCGTTTCCTCGACTGGACGTGTTCCTGTGTTCGTTACCTGTACTCTAACGGTCAGTTCTTGACCGGGAATAAGGATATCGCCGGAAAGCTGTACGCTGTTATAGGCTACATCGGTATAGCTCAGACCATAGCCGAACGGGAATAAAGGTTCGTTCGGTATATCTAGATACTGGGACACGTAACGTTCTGTTGTGTTCGGATCTAACTGCGGACGTCCTGTATTAAAATGATTATAATACACAGGCACCTGTCCGACCGATTGCGGGAAAGACATCGTCAGACGCCCCGTAGGTTCGGCATCGCCGTATAACAAATCGGCAATCGCCGCGCCGCCTTCGCCACCAGGGAACCAGGCTTCCAGTACAGCATCTGCTTCTTCAATGACGCCGTGCAGATCCAATGGACGACCATTAAACAGTACGGCTACCATGGGTTTGTTCAGTGTCTTCAGGCGCTTCACCAATTCCAACTGGGCTTGCGGCAGGCGAATATTCGAACGGCTGCCTGCTTCACCACTCATATCCGAGCGCTCACCAAGCGCCAATACGATGATCTCTGCTTGACTGGCAGCATGCAGAGCTTCTGCATATTGCTCCTCAGTTATGTCGTCTACAGAGCATCCTGTCGCAACCGTGAGCAGCGAGGAGGATATTTTGGATTGGAACCCCTCAACAACACGGATGGCTTCCTCTTGTGAACCGCTCCACGACCAAGAGCCCAAGATATCGCCGCTTTCTGCAAAAGGTCCGATCAACGCGATATGTTGATTGCGATTTAATGGAAGCACAGAATCATTTTTGAGGAGCACGCATGATTTAATCGCTAGTTCTTTAGCAACCGCACGATGGGCTTCGCAGAACACAACTTCACGCTCACGCTCAGGGTCTGCACCGCGCAGCGGATGTTCGAACAAGCCCAGCTTTTGCTTAAGCTTCAATATACGCATCACTGCTTCATCAACGAGCATTTCATCCAGCTCTCCGCTGCGAACCAGCTCAGCCAGGTGTCCGTTATAGCAGGAGGTCATCATTTCAATATCTACGCCTGCCAGCAACGCCTTTTTCGCCGCCTCCCGTTCATCCTCGGCGATGCCGTGAGGAATAAGCTCTTTGATCGCGGCCCAATCTGAAATGAGTACACCGTCAAAGCCCCATTCATCACGAAGCAGATCTCGCATCAGACGCTTATTGCCCGTTGCGGCCACGCCTTCTACGGTATTGAAGGACGTCATCACCATTTCGCAGCCTTCATCCAAAGCAGCTTTGTAGGAGGGGAGATAATACTCTCGCAGCTGCCATGCCGATACATCTACGGTATTGTAATCCCGCCCGCCTTCACCAGCTCCATAGGCAGCAAAGTGCTTCACGCATGCGGCTACCCGCTCGGTATCCTTCGTCAGATCTTTACCCTGAAATCCGCGCACAAACGCACGGGCAAATTGACTGTTGAGATAAGGGTCTTCGCCAGTAGATTCCATCACACGGCCCCAGCGTGGGTCCCGTACCAGATCGACCATAGGAGCGAATGTGACGTGAACACCGGATACAGCTGCTTCCCGGGCAGCGATGGTGGCGCTCTCCTCTGCCAGCTTCATATCCCATGAACAGCCAATGGCCAGCGGGATCGGGAAAATCGTTTTGAAGCCGTGTACAATATCTGCCATAATTAAAAGTGGAATACCTAGGCGGTTTTTACGCAAATGAGCCTGCTGAACACGGATCGCTTCCTGGGCTCCTGCAAGACCGAGCACAGAACCAACATTGTGGACCGTTTGTTCTGTGATACCGAGAGAAGCCATAGGCCCGGTAATTTGGCCCTCTGTGCCGGCTTCTTCAAAAAAGCCACCCACAAGCTGTAGCAGTTGGTCGACTTTTTCTTCAAGCGTCATGTTTTGTAGAAAGGAATTCAGGTGTTGTTCCATCATAATCCTCCATAAGCTGTGTTGTTGGTCGACAGCTCTCTTTTTCAGATTCATGAGATTTTTTGGATAAAGTTGATTCAAAAAAGTGCTGAACAGGCTAATAGCTAGTATAGAAGCATAATCTTCTGTTTTATCATTAATCGAAACGTTTCTATTTCTGAACTCAGTTGGATTATATACGCTTTCAAAAGGAGAGTCAAATCCAATATAGGAGCTTTTATATAGGATAAATAGCGTAATAAAGATGAAACGAATGAAAAAAAGCCGCGATTCAGGAAAAATAAAATATAATAACCCTATTGAATACGGTTTCAATTTGTTCTATAATGACTATCGAAACGTTTCTATTGATGGGTATGGTCCTTAGGTTTTAAACATAATTGTTACAACCGTATGCTTTAAATGCTATGTTTTTACGTGTACAAGGATTTTGCAGAATTTGATTTTAAACGCTCCAAAGCGCAATATATAGACGAAACAGACCATTTCGATCTATATATTATTTATGGGAAGTTGCTATTGATTTTCTGCAAAACTCTAGCATTTGAATCCGTTTTATCATATTGCATGATCAGTAAACTGATCATCTCGGGAGGAATTCGTATGATGAAAAGAACGTTGGGGATCATTTTGGCAAGCACCTTGTTACTGGGAGGCGCGCTGGTAGGCTGTTCATCCAAGGATGATTCATCCGGCAAAGATGCGAATGGCAAGACCACCATCACCTTAT
>NZ_JCAJRU010000225.1:0-7987 GCF_059447605.1 Paenibacillus sp. N119s
GTAACGATCTATGATGTAGCTCGCGAAGCTGGGGTCTCAATGGCGACAGTATCCCGCGTAGTTAACAATAATCCTAATGTAAAACCTCAAACTCGCAAGAAGGTATACGAAGCAATTGAACAATTGGGATATCGCCCAAATGCGGTAGCTAGAGGTTTGGCCAGCAAGAAGACAACAACTGTTGGCGTAGTTATTCCGGATATATCGAATTCAATTTTTGCAGAAATTGCGCGCGGTATTGAGGATATTGCAAATATGTATCACTATAACATCATTTTATGTAATGCCGACAAGCGGAAAGAAAAAGAAATCCGTGTTATCAATACGTTACTTGAAAAACAAGTCGATGGACTTCTGTTCATGGGCGGCACAGTAACGGACGAGCATATTCAGGCGTTTCATACAGCTGCTGTCCCTATTGTTTTATGTGCAACGAGCGATGAAAAAGGTAGCTATCCTTCGGTTGATATTGACCATGAAGCCGCTGCGTTTGATGCAGTTAACACGTTGATCCGCCATGGACACCGTCAGATCGCAATGATCAGTGGTACGCTTCAAGATCCAGCAAACGGCTATGCACGTTTCCAAGGCTACAAGAGAGCGTTGGAAACAGCTGGAATTGATTATCAGGAAGATCTCGTGCGAATCGGGAACTATCGTTATGAATCCGGTGTTGAAGCTATGAAATACTTCCTCGGTCTGAAGAAGAAACCAACTGCTATTTTTGCCGCTACGGATGAAATGGCCATTGGTGCGATTCATAGCATTCAGGATGAGGGACTGAAAGTACCTGACGATTTTTCGGTCATCAGTGTTGATAATATTCGTATGGCCTCCATGGTTCGTCCTCAGCTGACAACTGTTGCGCAACCGATGTACGATTTGGGTGCGGTAGCGATGCGTTTGCTAACCAAGCTGATGAAAAAGGAAAACGTGGAGAACTCTCGCGTTATCTTGCCGCATGAAACCATTTTGCGGTTATCCGTTAATTATTTAGACTAGGTATAGTGCCAAATAAGATACACCTTCGATGAAAGCTCCTTTAACGGAGCTTTTTTCGTGGATACATAGCTTCTTGTGCTATCATCATCAAACTAAGAAACGAGGGATACGTAATGAGCCGACTTTATGGATTAATGGGTGCAATGGATGAAGAAATCGAGTTGCTGCTTTCAGCGATGACGGAAGCAAGCAAGACGACCAAGGCTGGGATCACCTACACTACCGGAATGATTCACGGGCATAGGGTAGTCGTCTGCAAGTCTGGTGTGGGCAAAGTCAATGCTGCAGTAACAACACAAATCCTGATTGATCATTTTGGCGTAGAACAAATTATATTCACCGGAGTGGCAGGGGCCGTGCACCCTGATTTAAACATTGGGGACATTGTCATCTCATCAACATGTATGCAGCATGACATGGATGTAACGCCTTTGGGTTATGCCAGAGGGGTCATTCCTTATCAAGATACCTCCGAGTTCGCGGCCGATCCTGCTCTAGTCCGTCTGGCTGAACAAGCCTGCAAATCGTTTGGTGATCGCTATATAGTCGGAAAAGTACTTTCCGGCGATCAATTTGTCGCAAATCGTGAGATAGTAACAGCATTACATCATGAGATGAACGGTGCTTGTACCGAAATGGAGGGCGCCGCAGTCGCTCAGACAGCTCATATGAACGCTGTGCCTTATGTGGTCCTACGATCTATGTCAGATAAGGCTGATGGATCAGCTCACGTAAATTATACTGAGTTTACGGTAGAAGCTTCGCATCGTTCGCACCGTATTGTGGAGTTCATGCTCAAGCATTTGGACTAATGATATGATTTTTTTAATACATGAATCTTCGGACAAACCGGATACGGTCAAACTGTTCCCTTGATTCGAGGGGCACATCGTCTCCCATTCTTACCATCAGGCAGTTCGCCGGATGTGAGCATATTTCAGGATCATCCGTAGCGTACCATACCATATTTACGGTTTTCATCAGGCGTTCCATCATGCGGCGGTATTCCCATACGGAAAGACCGCTGCCTTTTAAATCCCAATGCCAATAGTATTCGGTCGTAAAAATAATATAAGCTTCGAGCTGTCCGTCCTCAAAGGCAATCCGAATCATTCGGCTGCCCAGGCCCAGCCCGCGATAGTCATCGGCTACCTCGACAGCTCCGAGTTCTAATAAATCCTTCATACCAGCTTCTGACCAGCGTTCCATCTCATCTGGATAGTGAAAAGTCACGTATCCCAGAAGGGTTTCTCCATCATGAGCAATGATGATTCTGCCTTCTGGCAGTTCTGAAATTTCCACTAATGCGTTGAATTGCTCCTTAGGTTTACGAAAGGCGTCCAATTGCGTATGCATTTGAAATGACCGCAGTCGATCAGCAGATACCGGTCCTTCTACATGAATGGTTTGTCCGTTATGATCCAGTGTGTCCGAGTGGTACAGTTTTAAATGCTGCATGTGTGCGACCTCCTTGTTTGCCGTCAGTAGCTCTTCATATCCCCTACTTATAACAAAAAAACAAATAAATGAAAAGGATGGTCGTCACATCCTAAACTATGATATACTGATTTAGACACGAAATGTTCACAATTAAGTGCTTTTAAATTACTACACAAATTAAAGGTAATCATTTGCATCATTAATTATGTAAGCGCTATTTTGTTCTGTGTAATTCTCATTATGTCATTGTGAGGAGGCTGAATGCATGAAGATTGATGAGCTCCAGGCTGTAGTTCCCACATCCAACATGGGCCCTTATGAACAAGCTTACAACAATTTTCAGTGGGAAGATGTAGAACGTCATTTTACGTGGTATGAAACAGGCAAAGTGAATATGGCACATGAAGCGATTGACCGACATGTTGAGGAAGGTCGGGGAGAGAAAGCAGCACTTTTGTATTGTGACGCAAACCGTCAAGAAACCTATACTTTTTCTCAGCTCCGTGCCAGTTCCAACAGGTTCGGAAATGTGCTGCGCAAATACGGTATTGGTAAAGGGGAGCGGGTGTTTATATTTATGCCGCGTTCACCAGAGCTGGTCATTAGTATGCTAGGTGTTTTAAAGGTAGGAGCTGTTGTCGGTCCATTGTTTGAGGCGTTTATGGAGACGGCGGTTAAGGATCGCTTGCAGGATAGCGGAGCGGTGGCATTAGTAACCACACCTGCGCTTCTTTCACGGGTAAAACGTGAGGAGCTTCCTGAGTTGCGGCATATTTTTGTGGTCGGTAACATGGACGAACGGGAGCAGGGAATTATTGACTTTGAAACGGAAATGCTTATGTCCTCAGAAGAGCTTGAGCCCGAATGGTTGAGTCGTGAAGATGGACTAATTATTCACTATACATCAGGCTCAACGGGCAAGCCCAAAGGCGTGTATCATGTGCAAAATGCAATGATTCAGCATTACTATACAGGGAAAATGGTGCTGGATCTGCGGGAAGATGATGTGTATTGGTGTACTGCTGATCCTGGCTGGGTTACGGGAACGTCATATGGCATTTTTGCTCCTTGGTTAAATGGAGCGACGAATGTCATTCGTGGAGGCCGTTTCAGCCCGGAGGACTGGTATCGTACGATTGAACGTCACGAAGTGACGATTTGGTATAGTGCTCCTACGGCGTTTCGGATGCTGATGAGCGCAGGGGAGCAGGTTGTTGCCAATTATGATCTCAGCAGCTTGCGGCATGTATTATCCGTTGGGGAGCCTCTCAATCCCGAAGTGGTGAGATGGGGGTGGCAAGTCTACGGACAGCGTATTCATGATACTTGGTGGATGACGGAGACAGGAGGACAGTTGATCTGTAATTACCCAGAGCTACCGATTAAGCCGGGTTCGATGGGAAAGCCACTCCCAGGTATTCAGGCAGCTATTTTGGACGACAGAGGCCAGGTGTTGCCTCCTAATAGGATGGGACATTTGGCGATTCGTACACCATGGCCATCCATGATGAACCGTATATGGAACAATCCAGACAAGTTCCAGGAATATTTCCGTTTTCCCGATTGGTATGTATCCGGTGATTCGGCTTACATGGACGAGGACGGATACTTCTGGTTTCAGGGGAGAATTGATGATGTTATCAACTCCTCCGGAGAGCGTATCGGTCCTTTTGAGGTCGAGAGCAAGCTCCTGGAGCATCCTGCTATAGCCGAAGCTGGAGTCATTGGGAAACCAGACACTGTACGAGGAGAGATCATTAAAGCTTTTGTCGCCCTGCGTGACGGCTATACAGCGTCGGAAGCGTTACAACAGGATATTTACCGCTTCGTCAAGGAAGGGCTGTCTGCTCATGCTGCTCCGCGTGAAATTGAGTTTAAAGAAAAGTTACCCAAAACCCGTTCCGGTAAAATTATGAGACGTGTGCTGAAAGCCTGGGAACTTAACCTGCCTACAGGTGACTTGTCTACTATCGAGGATTGAATCGCTGCATGTTTGCAATAAAAAGGGAGTCTCTATAGCCATTATAGCTATGGAGACTCCCTTTTGATTAGGGGAATTTTATTCATCTTCATCCAAAGTATCGTTTCAGCTTTTGTCTTCCATTATTATGGGCGAACCGCTCCAGAAGGGGCCGATTCTCCGATGGCATTTATGGAAGTAACACGGAACCAGCCTTTGGGCTTGCTGCCCGCTTTATACTCAAAGCTGGTAGATGCGGTAGAGCCTATGTTTTTAAAAGGCTCCGCACCGCTTTCACTGTAATATACGTTATAGCCTGTGATACCGTCCGCAGGCTTTCCTGCACTCCATTGGAGCGCTACGGACTTGCCTGCGGCTTTAGCTTGGGGCTGTCCAGGAGCAGTAGGAACTTCCGTAGGCTGCACCCCAGTTCCATCTCCCTCGCCCGGAGCGTCTGGTGACTCAGAATCCGCAGGGGGTACTACAGGTGCTGTGTCTGCTTTGCTGCTTGGTCCAGACTCATGTCCTCCCACATCAACGGCAGTCACATAGTAGCTTGCGCTGCTTCCCCCAGGGCTATCAGAGAAAACCTTGGAGTCGTCAGCCATGACGACCTTGCCAAGCCGTTGGAAGCTGCCCCCATCTGTGGAACGATACAAACGGTAACCTACAACATCGCTGTTTCCGCTGGGGCTAAAGCTGATTATCGCCTTGCCGTCACTATAACTTACGCTGACACTAGAAGGAGCGTTAGGAGCTGCTCCATCGTCCTTGCGTGGGTCAATCTGAGTAGGAGCTTCTTTATCTGCATCTTGAGGCAGGTAGTAAGACAACGAGTTATGTCGTTTCATCACTGTAAAGGCATGCTGAAGCTCTTTAATCAATTCCGAGATTGGTTTTTCCCGTTTTCTAACAGTCCGTTCATACAACATATCATCTGGCGTACCATCACGTGGAATATAATTTACACCTTGATAGGTAATGTATTTCGCACGGGTAACACCATTTTCACTGTTTTTGGGTAGATATTTACTGTTATAAATGTCTGAACCATAAGCGGAGGCTGTACGGCTTACAATGCCGTCAGGTCGCTTGAAACTGTCTGTTTGAAACAACTGAGAATCTTTAGCCGTTACTTCATTCATGATTAGAGCCCATAGACGACGAGCCCGCTCTTTTTGTGCTTTCGTTTCAAGCTTATTGACAGGTTGCTTGTAACCAACCCATACTCCCAGCGTGACGTCAGGTGTGAAACCCTCGAACCAAACATCGGTGTAGGATTGCGTAGTGCCTGTTTTGCCGGCAATTGGAATTTTGCCAGATTGGTTAAAGTTACGCTTCACCAGTTTGCCTGTGCCTTCCGATACGGCTGTACGCAACATATCCGTCATCAGGTAGGCGGTTTGTGGTGTGAAGGCCTGCACAGGGTTAGGCTGATGTTTATATACAATATTGCCCTGCGAATCTACGATCTTTTCGATCATATAGGCATCATTAAACACACCGCCATTTGGAATGGCTCCATATGCATTGGTGAGCTCCTCAACGGTTACCCCATGAGCCAGGCCGCCGAGTACACCTGTTTGGGCGTTGTTATCACTTGGTTCCAAGGTGGTAATACCCAGTTTTTTAGCAAAAGCCCAGGCTTTACTGATTCCTACCTTTTCGTTAAACAGCTTGAGTGCTATCGTATTTAGCGATTGATTCAGTGCATAACGGGCTGTGACCAATCCTTGATAGCGGTTATTGGCATTTTTCGGGATGTGATATCCATTACTGCCATCCTTCAAAATAATAGGAGCATCATCCACAATCGTACCAGGCTGTACAAGTCCGCTGTCCAAAGCAGGCAGATAAGCAGCAATCGGTTTCATGGCTGAACCTGGCTGACGTACCATCTGGGTAGCATAGTTCATTTGCTCCTTTTGGAAGTCCCGACCTTCCATCATGCCGAGAATGGCGCCTGTTTTATGTTGAATTAGAATGGCCGCCGCTTGCTCGTCACCCTTGGTTTTACTTGTAGCAGAGAAGTTATCCTTATTTTCTGCGATTTGACGCATGGATGTGTACACGCTCTTGTCAATGGTGGTATATACCATATAGCCGCCTGTACGAAGCTGTTGTTCCGCTTCTTTGAGCATGTCGTTATCATCCTTGGTTTTGGTATCTGCACTGGCATTAGCTGCTTGATTCGGATTGGTGACAGACATAAGTGCCTGCGCAGCTTGCCGTTCTGTTTCCATCATAAGATATGGATAGGTGTTATAAGCCTTAACAGTACGTGGGGCAAGAGATTTTTGGATATCAAAAGCCATCGCTTCATCATACTGGGCTTTATTGATTTTGTTCTCCTCCAGCATTCGGCTGAGAACTAGATGCTGGCGGTTGATCGCTCTTTTAAAGCCCGATTCATTAAACTCGCCTTTACCGTTAAAAGCAGAATAAGAAGAAGGGAGCTGGGGTAGACCTGCCAGATAGGCAGCTTGGGCTATATTAAGCTTGTTCAAATCATTCTCATTAAAAATACCTTTGGCCGCTGCTTTAATACCAAAGACGTTGTAACCGCTTGATCCGTTACCAAAAGGCACCTTATTGAGATAGGCCGTAATAATTTGCTGCTTGCTTAGGAAGCGCTCAAGGCGTAGAGATAGCAAAATTTCTTTGACCTTGCGGTCATCCGTGCGATCAAGATTCAAAAAGACACGGCGCGCAAGCTGCTGGGTAAGCGTACTCCCTCCGGTTTGTACGGATTCATGGAGTGCCTTTTGCTTCACAGCACGCAGTGTTCCTGACAAATCGACACCTTTATGCTCGTAAAAATGGTTATCTTCAATGGCAATGACTGCGTCAATGACGAGTTGAGGAATCTCCTTAAACGTAACAGGTCTTCGATCTTCCTCGGTTCGGAGCTGCCCGATAGGAGAGCCGTCATTGAAATAAGCGAAGCCTGTAATGGCATTCTTATCTACTTCCTGTAGAATCATAGATCTGGAACGCACGGGCTCGTTTTTTACAATAGAAGCAACATAGCCGGCGGCGGTTCCTCCTGCAAATAGTGCTCCCATAAAACCGATGATGACGACCCACTTTATGACACGGCCGAGCCTTCGTATGGTTCTCCGTAAGCGGGAAGGCTTTGGCTCTGATACATTGTTTTTTTCTTCAACCATTAAGTCTTCCTCCTTTATAACAGCCATTATTATAGCATAAAATTACAAAATGAACCCATATGCTAAAAAGCCTGTCTTTTGGTGTCGTTGACTACACAAAAACAGTGTGTTATAAATAGGTCAAAGTAAATATCGTGAAAAGCAGAGAAAGACTTCAGTAGAAGGCGGAATCACGTTGTACAGAGAGCCGATGGGTGGTGCAAATCGGTAGCGTCCCACCTTTGAATTACCGTCTGGAGCTGTCTGGATGAATGGAAAGCTTTTGCAGGTTTGCGAAGCTGCCTATAGTAATCCGGTACCGGGTGTAGACCCGTTATAAGAATGAAGTGAAAGAAGCGTCTGTATTTTTGGCATACGTTTCTTTAATTAGGGTGGTAACGCGAGCAGCTCCTTCTCGTCCCTTGGGATGAAAGGG
>NZ_JCAJRU010000226.1:0-7971 GCF_059447605.1 Paenibacillus sp. N119s
AAGCCCCACCAGCACACCACTGTATTTCATATTTTCCTGAGCGCATTCCGTTTGGAAACCCATCCATGCTATACCAATTAAATGTATCACCACCACCTACATACTTGGTAAGTAAATAATCTCCACTATCGACATGCTTTAAGGTAAAAGTAAGTGTTGTTTTGCTATTGTTTTTTACACGAATCTTAACATGACCATATCCAGGAGATATGGAGAACTCTGTTAATGGCGACTTTCCATCAAGGTTCACATTAAAAAGATCTTTTCTCTTAAAAAGACTCACATCATGATTACTAGGTGTTTTTACCTCACCTTGGTTCGCGTAAGTTATTGTATTTGCAGAATTACTTACAGCATCTGAATCTGCAAAAATCGTATTAGGTACTGCAACAGCTCCCCCTATTAGACCCAGAGCCAAGGCCGGTACAATAAAATGTTTTTTCTTCAAGCTTATCCCTCTCTATATTTGTTTTAAAACTACCACTTCATTCTACTAAAAGATTCCACGTTTTTAGTTTATTTTTCAATAAAATCATAATATTATTTAATAAATATATATTTATGCATTGATTAGCAAGATAATAAAACAGATTTACAGCTCGTCCTCTTGAAGCTTAATATCCAACTCAATCAGACGGTCCAAGTCCTGTACCGTCTGCATTTTTATATTCCCAGCCTGTAGGTCTTTGACCCACTGGGTGATAGCTGCGCTAATCTTAGCGCCGCAGCAAGTATGCTGCTCGCATCAGTGATTGCATTTCATCACTAGCTATTTTTGGGATTGTTGCACTTATGTATTTATTAGCAATAATGCTTGGTGCGACCCACTTTCGGTATTCATCCACCAAATAAAAAAAGCGCGGTTTCCAAAAAAATAGAAACTGCGCTGTGCTTGAGTTTTATAGAATACTGGTGAAGGGAATTGAACCCCTGGCCTACGCATTACGAGTGCGTTGAAATAAAGTTTTGATGGGTTTTACAAAGCTCCTATAGCCTGTCCAACAATAAATAGGGTTCCGTCAGGTATTACAGATATCCGTATTTCGGTAGAAGATTTGGTAGAAGAAAATAATTGAGGCAACAAGTACAAGGCAGATGCCTTAATGGTCTCAAGTCCCTCCGTCTCATCTCCAGATCCTTCATAGCAGCATCCTACGGTCGCCTGCTGAAAACTGTAGACTGAACCGCGACGTTAAGCTAACGGGCAGGTTAGTTTAATAAATATCGGGAAATAGTATCCCGATACCTTCAATTCCAAAGTTATTCTAAGTTGTGATAGAAACTTAGAGTGCATTGTAAAGCTTAGTGTGAAATAATGTTTTAATTACTTAGTGGAGGTACTAATCACATGAAAACTATAGGTCTTATTGGTGGAATGAGTTGGGAGTCATCTTTGCTCTATTACCAAATAATCAATCAACGTGTAAAAGAAAAGTTAGGCGGTCATCACTCCGCTAAAAGTCTCATGTATTCGGTAGATTTTCAAGAAATTAAGACTTTACAACATCAAGGAAATTGGGTTGAAGCCACTAGAATTATGATTGACTCCGCACAAAAGCTAGAAAATGGTGGAGCTGATTTAATACTCATATGTACCAATACGATGCACAAAATGGCGCATGAAGTAGAAGAATCGATATCTATCCCTTTAATTCATATCGCAGATTCAACAGCAATCGAAATTGTTAAGGATGATATTAAGAAGGTGGCTTTGCTGGGGACTGCTTTTACTATGGAGCAAGATTTTTACAAAGGTAGACTTATTGAACGCTTTGGACTTGAGGTTATTGTTCCAAATGAAGCAGAAAGAATGGTTATACATGACATCATTTATCAAGAACTCTGTCTTGGAATTGTAAAAGAAGAGTCTAAGCAATCCTACTTAAAAATCATCAACAGTCTTGTTCAACAGGGAGCAGAAGCTATTATTCTTGGATGTACAGAAATTACGCTTCTCATTTCACAAGACGATTGCAGTATACCGATTTATGACACAACAAGACTTCATGCTGAATGTGCTGTTGACTTCGCTTTGAATGAGGGGTAATTAACAAAAAACGAATTATATGTGACTGCAGCATTAGGCTATTACGCTAACGGGAGACGATAGTTAAATAAAAAGGGTTCCACATATTGTTCATGACTAATATGCGGAACCCTTTATTATATCTGACTTTTTTATATTTAGCTCTTGATAAACCGTGAAAATAAAGTTGTAGACTGAGAAAATAAAATATTAGACTAACGATGCTTCATTAAGCTAACGGGCAGGATAGTTCAAATACGTGGTATCATGTGGTGAGTAATTAATGGAGCCCTCTTTTACAATGTTGAGAATGGGGGGAATCGTGGTCGGCTTGGAATGGGAAGGTTTGTATAGAGAATTGTTGGGAGATGGAAACCAATTGCTTATGGAAGGCGCAATGGATGTCTGTCATCGCTTATCAAAGACCCATCGAATGTTCGTAATCACGAATGGTATCACTCACACGCAAATCAAACGCTTGAAGCAGTCTGGGCTATATAAGTTTTTCGAGGATATCTTTGATTCGCAAAGCATTGGTTATCAAAAACCGAAGGAAGAATTTTTCAATTACGTCATAAGTCATATTTCAGAATTTAATAGAAAGGATGCGCTTGTCATTGGAGATTCATTAAATACGGATATCAAAGGTGGTCTTCAGTCGGGCATTGACACCTGTTGGGTCAACAGAACCGGACAAATAAGTCCGGCAGAAATTAAAAGCACATATACAATCTCAAACTTAATGGAGCTCACTTCCATCTGTTAGGCTGTAAAAACAAACGCTTGTGCCGCCTCAATTATCACTTTTTGGTGACTATATCACAAAAAAGTGAGTACTGTTTTTCTTGTAACTTTTCCCCCATACTATCGTTCATAGGAGAGGTTCATGAAGCAGACAGAGCATCCTATACCAGATAAATCATTATAAAAGGAGTGTAATAGAATGGGGAAATTTGACGGGAAGGTAGCAGTTGTAACCGGAGGTACAAGCGGCATCGGTCTCGCGTCGGCACAACAGTTCGTAAAAGAAGGGGCTTACGTTTTTATCACGGGACGCAGACAACGTGAACTGGATGAAGCAGTAAAGCAGATCGGAAAGAATGTTACAGGTGTCCGAGGTGACATATCTAAATCGGAAGATCTAGATATATTATTCGAAACAGTTAAGCGAGAAAAGGGACACTTGGACATTCTCTTTGCAAATGCCGGACTAGGGTCATTTCTTCCATTAGGAGAAATTACAGAAGCACAATACTACAAGACTTTCGATGTCAACGTGAAAGGAACCATCTTTACAGTACAAAAGGCATTAGCTTTGTTTCCAAATAAAAGAGGTTCGATTATTCTAACGGGATCCACTGCTGGCTCGACGGGGATGCCAGCGTTTAGTATCTATGGTGCATCAAAGGCAGCGATCAGACAGCTCGTCCGCAGCTGGATTCTTGATATGAGAGGGACCGAAATTCGTATAAACATCCTTAGTCCGGGAACAATCGTAACGCCGGCGTACGATGAGTTATTTGGCTCTGAACTAGATCATTTCCTGGAACAGGCAAAAAATGATATTCCGCTCGGCAGAGTGGGGCAGGTTGAAGAGATCTCCAATGCTGTCATGTTCCTAGCCTCTAATGAAAGCAGCTATATGAACGGCGTTGAATTATTCGTAGATGGCGGAGTAGCTCAAGTTTAACCAGGACATAATAATTTTCAAACGACAAAGACTTTTAAATCAACTTAAATGCGATTGTATTATCCCCTCCATGTAACGTTCAATTTTTCCTTCAGTGATCTTTGAAGGATCAAGCGATACATGAAGGGGATATTCTTAGATCGGGAGATGGTGCATTGATATGAAAACATTTTTCTGTGAACTGGAAGTTACACTAGAGGTTATCGGAGGAAAGTGGAAGGGGCTTGTTCTGTACTATTTAATAAAAGGACCTAAACGGACGGGAGAGCTTAAGCGACTCGTTCATAATATATCGCAAAAGATGCTGATTCAAACTCTTCGGGAACTGGAAACAGACGGATTAATTCGCAGAAAGATGTACAATCAGGTACCGCCTAAGGTGGAATATTCAACGACGGAACTGGGTCAATCACTTGAACCCATTTTGAGATCGCTTTGTGATTGGGGGGGGAATTACGTAGAGCAATCCTTCGCTCCGGGCGAGATTGAGATTTTGTATCTGGATTAACTGTCAGGAGACAAGAGCATAGTCCCATTTGAAGTCGCTATTTTAGCGGCTTTTTTGTTTTATCGTTTTACGTTGATGTTTTCGAGTGATGAGCAATATTCTAGTACAGGTTACTTCGTAATTAACAAGGTGCACTACAAAACTAAGGACACAAAACTTGTCTCAGAGATTAATAAGTACGTCTTGGATTATGGCAAAAGCATCATGCCCCAGCTGTTGCCAGGAGTCGGAGCAAACAGGTAAGCGGTTGAGGCTAATGACAATGAACCCATTACGCTCCCCCAATATGATTTAGTTTTCTCACTCAGGCTCATGAATTCGCTGGATTTCACCTTTAGCTAAGTGTCAGATAAAAAGGAAACAGAGGAGCTAACATAGAGATGAAATACAACAACAAAGACAAGGAAAAAAGTTTGCCAAGGTAAAAGGATTACAGCGCGAAACTGTTAATGAGCGACAGAAACAGCGTGTAAAGAAAGGGATTTTTCACATTCAGTACGTTAACAACTTCCATAGCTGTTTAAAGAGCTGGATGGAACCTTTCCAAGGTGTCGGAACGTACTATTCGGACAACTGTCTCTATTGGTTCCGCTGGCTCGAATTAAGCAAAAAATGTAGGCATTTGAAAAACGAGTAGAACAAATGCTTATTTCAGCGCGTCAAAAATCTAATTTAATAACCGTTGAGATATTAAGGAGTGCATAATAAAAGACCTCTACCATTAAGAGGTCAAGGTGCTACCAATTCAACCTTAATTCTATCTGGGTCTTCAAAATAAACAGCATAATGTTTTTCCCCGCCCGCAAAAGGATGCTTATCGCTATAAAGGATTTCAACACCCTTGCATTCTAATTTTTTTGTCATATCATCTACTTGTTGACGGGAACTTGCGTGAAATGCCAGATGGTTTAGACCTACCCGACATCTATGGTAAGGTATGTCCATAAAACGTTCTTCCGCTTGAACAAAAACAATATATGTCTCTCCTAATTTCCAACTATGACCACTTTCCCACGATTGAAAAGAATTATATCCTAACTCCTCTAAAAACCAACCCCAAAAGTTAATTGAATTTTTTAAATCTGAAACATATATCTCTATATGGTGAATAAGTCCTTTTGACAACGGATGACCTCCTTTTATAATCTATAATAATTATTTTATCAGATAATTTTAGTGTTACAATTATTTATCATAAAAGCAGCAATCTTTGAGAAAACAGCCTATCAGTATAATTGGTTTGGAAATTTGTAAACGCAATTATGTATGGTTCATGCTGATCACCTCAGGATAGGTATTTGATGGATTGTGTAGAAACCCCTTCAATGTATAAACCCGCCGACCAGTTAAGGTTAGCAGGGACTTGCTTTGCTTACGTTTAAGCTCCTCCAATGGTAACCTGAGGCTGGATACTATGGTGATTTAAGGCTTCATCCGGCACAGTTATAATAAATAACAAAAAGCTAGCCGCGATAATCAGCAGTACCGTTTTTTTCAACATTAGTCATCCACACCTTTTCAATAAGATTTAAAAAACTAGCTTTGGTTTCATGAGACGCATGTTCCCGAAAATGTGAAAACAGCCCCATACAATTAATGAAATAAGTCTCATTATTTAGTGTATGATAACTTACCATTGAATACATCAAATGTTTAAAACCATCACTGTAAGAACCACGATGTAAATAATAATGAGCTAACTCGTAACCAAACCACGCGATATAGTCCGGTATCACTTGCTGTGTATACATATCATCGGATAGAGGATGTTCAGAAAACGAATTAATCTCCGATTCAAATCGTTTGAGTATATCGTCTACATCTATGCTATATTGGTTTGCGGCAATTATAACATTGAGCAGTTTTGATATCTTCTCGTTTTCGTTAGTCGCTGATGTCGCTACAATATATTCAACATAATCATGCAGCACATTTATATCTCCTGATAAAAGTTTATATACATAAGTATTACCTTCTGCCCAACTTTTGAACAAGCTAATCCAGTGCCGGGTATCTTCATCAGTCTCCATTACCCAATCTAAATCAGCATAGGCGTATGTATATTGTAGAGCTTGCTGATAATCGCCTCGGGCTTCACAGACACTTGCACACAACAGGTCGGCATAGGAAATGTATACAAACAATGGACGGCTTAGCTTATCAGTAGATTCAGTGTGTTCTCGACTGTTCTGTTGATGTTTCAGTGTATATTGGATTTCGGCTTTAGCTCTCATTTTCCTCGCCATTTCATCAACCTTATCCCATTTACGCAAAGACCTGTACACGTTAGCTAAGTCCTTCAATGCGTCAAGTTGGTCTAAATCATCTAGGCGTTCGACAAAAGCTTCAAAAACTGCTGCTGCCCTAACGTTTTGGCTTTGATCGTCTCCAATTTGAATCGTGAATATTCGATATTGGCAGACTGCCAAACGTTCAGAATGTTGATATCTCTCCGTTTCAGCTACACCCTCATAGAGCAGCAATGCAGCCTCATTTCGTCCCTGCGACAATAATTCTTCTGCAATTTCAAATAGCTTGGGCGAATATAGCAGATTATCCATGATGGCCCCCACTACTCGACGGATTGCATCCAACTTGCCCAACTCCGCACAGCGAAACAAAAACGGCTCGATTCGCCTCATATTCGGGGGATGGTCGATGATAAAGTTTTCTATAAACAGATCATAAAAGTGACCTTCTGGTAAGCCCATAGCCTCAGTAATTAGGTCAAGCTGGTTAATAGACATAGACTTATTCCCTGACACAATGGCGCTTACCGCCCCCCTATTCATGCCTGCTATATGTCCAAACTCCGTCATGCTCAAACCTTCTTGTTGTAGGAATCTGTCTAATTCTGCTCGAATCGTAGGTGTATGTTCCATGCCATATCCACCCCTCGCATAAAAATCCCAGTATTTTATAATCATTTACTATTTTTGCTCAGTAATTAACCAATTGTCAATATCTTTTTTTGCGAATCGTGTGGAAAGGCTACGTTTGTCATAAGGATACTCCTGTAAACAAAAAAAGTACCCCACCGGCTTTAAGCCAGCAGGGTAAACTAAAGTTAGAAGAAAATAATTGAGGCAACAAGCACGAGACAGACCCTTAATGCTCTCTATAGTATCTACTTATACCCCTGCGAGAAATAATTATCTTTCTCAAGAAGCAACAGCACCGTCTTTATGCCCTGTGTGCGCTGCCTGTCTGGTATTAAGTATTAGCAACTGCTGCCGTAAGAGCTCCCGTATTAATAGTGATTGTCTGTCCGCCAGAAAGGGCGTTTCCAGTAGCCTGTAAAGTATAAGTGTGTGTTCCAGTGAGTGGGGCTTCGTCGCAGGTAGTCAAGGCAGTCGTAATAGGACTATTTGCTGAAACAGGAGTATCGCTTGCAGTTGCGATTACGGTAGCGTCATCACGGATGATACTAAATGTGATCGTCGGATTTGCAGAACTTGGAGTCCATGTCGAGTACGCGGTAAGCCAAACAGTGCTCGTAGCAGATGGTACAGTTACAGTTACAAATCCAAGATTCGCTGTCGGAACTGCTGCAGTTAAAGTTGGACCTGAAAATGTAGTGCAGTCAAACGCAGTAAAAATACCAGGAGCGCCTGTTGCGCCAGTAGCTCCAGCAGGTCCTGTTGCGCCTATCGCGCCAGTAGCTCCAGCGGGTCCTGTTGCGCCTATCGCGCCAGTAGCTCCAGCGGGTCCTGTTGCGCCTATCGCGCCAGTAGCTCCAGCGGGTCC
>NZ_JCAJRU010000227.1:0-7970 GCF_059447605.1 Paenibacillus sp. N119s
TCCCAGCTAACACACTGGGCAATACGTGGTATGGTACTACACCTGAGGAAGCGGATTTGATGAGTGGTGGTACGGATGCTCAGGTGCAAATCGTCAATACAGGGGTGGCGGTAACAACATACAAAGAGCCGCATCCAGTAAACGTAAATACTATTGTTTCTGAAATCGTATTGCCTTCATTTGAACAAATGAACAACATCTTTATCGCTAAGGTCAACTAAGGGGAGACAATCGTCTCTCCTATTTATTTTGAGAGGAGTGAATAGAGTGAAAGTGACTCTTACAAATAGTGCAAAGTACGGCGGTGAATTTTACATCAAGGGTCAGGAAATCGAGGTAGATTCAAAACATGTGCCTGGATTGATCATTGATAGAGTTATTAGCCCTGATACGGAAGTGCCTGAAGAACCCGTCGAAACGGATGTCAACAAAATGAATCTAGCTCAGCTGAAGGATCACGCCGAACAAAACTCCATTGACCTAGCTGGCGCAACCAAAAAGGAAGACGTGCTTGCAGCCATTCTGAAAGCGGGTGAAGGAAATGGAACCGAACCGCAGGGAAGCGCTGCTGATCAAGCTTAAAATCCTACTTGGCATCCCAGTTACTGATACGAGTAAGGATGTACAACTTGGATTTTCTTTGGATTTTACCATTGACGGCATTAAGAACTACTGCAACATATCCGACATACCGGAGCAACTAGAAAATACGATGCTGCTGATCGCCAAGGACTATTACCTCAACCAGTTTGCAGAGCCTGCAACAGCTGGAGAAACAGAGCTAAATGTTCAAAGTGTCAAGCGCGGCGATGTGCAGTTTAATTTTGCCGCATATGCCAAGAAGGGCGTGGAGGGTACTGCTTTCATTAAGTCGTATGCCACGCAGCTCAACGCATTCCGTAGATTGAGGTGGTAGTCATGCAATTAGGTAATCCCGCAATAGAACGCAGGCTGCTTGAAATGACCTACACAGGTGTTTGTCGGGTAGAGGGACAGATAACCTACAAAGACCCGGTAACAGGCACTGAGAGACCACGCAAAGGCGTTATATTCGACAACCAGCCGTGTGCATTGTCCCAAGCATCCTTGCCGAGTGCTCAACAGACCGAAACAAACAACGATGTTGCGTATGATGGGAAACTGTTCATTGCTCCAGATATCGTTATTCCGTCTGGAAGCCGAATCTTTATTACACAGGACGGCATGAGCTATGAATTTCAGCAATCTGGCGAGCCCTTCATTTATCCAACACATCAGGAGATCAAGATGAAGCGGGTTGGTAAGGCATGAGCTTTGCTGAGTTTGATTTTAGTGAGTTCGAGCAGCTGGGAAAGAGCCTACGGAAGATGCAAGCTGATTACCCACAATTCGTAGAGAACTGCATAAGAGAGCTTGCCAGCAGGCTACTAGCTAAGACGGTGGCACGTACTCCTGTAGATACCGGGATGCTCCGGCGTAACTGGCAGCTTGGTCCTGTGGAGCGCGTAGGAGGCGGCTACAGCATCGAATTGTTTAACCCTATCGAATATGCGCCTTACGTGGAATACGGGCACCGTACCCGGCTACACACGGGCTGGGTGGAAGGTAGGTTCATGCTCACCATCTCTGAACGAGAGTTGGAGCGTGAATTGCCTGCACTCATGGAACGAAAGCTGAAACGATTTATGGAAGACCACCTGAGGTGATGCAATGGAAGATGTAAAAAACGGAATATTGAAGTACCTGAGCACCTTTCAAACGGGTGTCCCGGTGTACGACGAACGAATCGAGCAGGGTTTCAAGGAACCGTGCTTTTTTGTGCTGCTCATAAACGGCTCACAAGACCGCGAATTTGGGCGGCGTTACATGAGAGTGGGCAACTATGACATTCACTATTTCCCGGACCCTGACAATCCGGAGAAGCGGCGTGAATGCGAGACAGTGGCGGATCGGCTATACGAGGAAATGGAGTACATCCAATGGGAAGGCAGCCTGTACAGGGCGGTGGGGATGAAACACCAAACCGTCGATGATGTGCTGCATTTCTTCCTAGATGTGAATGTTCACCTTATGAAACCAAAGGGACCAGAAACAAAAATGAGAACTTTAAAACAGGAGGCTGGTATACGTGGCTGATACTGATAACCAAGAAACAGAAACCGGGGCAACGCCTGTTGTGGCACCTACGAAGAAAGAGACGGCAGCATCGTCAGCTTCGGTAGAACCCCGTTTTGGCAAAGAGCAATTTCAAGATTCACAGCAGTTTACACAGATTGAAAAAGATACACTAAGCGTCCTACTTGAAGACGGACAGAATTACACCATAAGTGAAGCTAAACGAGTTCTTACCGAATGGTTGAAGAAGGAGGTCGAGTAAATGGCCGGCACATGGGTTACACAGAATAAGGATCTACCTGGCGTATATACCAACGTTGTATCTGAGCCTAAACCGCTAGGCACATTAAGTGATCGTGGTACCGTCACCCTGCCGTTGACATTAAGCTGGGGGCCAGTAAAACAAATCATTACTATTGATGCTGGCGACGATATCGCAAAAGCGTTGGGATACGACATTACAGAGACAAGCCTCCTCCTGGTTAAGGAGGCTCTTAAGCGTGCCAAAACGTTGCTGGTTTACCGATTAAACGAAGGAACAAAGGCTACAGTCACAAGTGGCAATCTTGTCGCTACAGCGAAGTATGGAGGCGTGAGAGGCAATGATATTTCCATTGTAATTCAGGCTGACATTGATACGCCTTCTAGCTTCAACGTTCGCACCCTGGTTGAGGGCCGAGAGATGAATACTCAAAAGGTTACCAACATTGACGGGCTGGTTCCGAACGAGTGGGTGACATTCAAAGCATCTGCTACTGACAAAACGTTGGCAGCCACGGCGGGAGCTCCATTAGCTGGCGGGGCAAATGGCACTGTAACCAACGCTGATCATTCCGATTATATGGCAGCCATTGAGACCCAAGATTTCAACACCGTTGGAGTTCCTTACGATGACGCAACGCTTAAGCCTTTGTATACCACTTACGTTAATCGTTTGCGCGATGACGAGGGCAAAAATGTACAGGTGGTACTGCCAAACTACAGCGCGGCCGACAGCGAAGGAGTAATAAACGTCACGAACGGCGTTATTCTGTCAGACGGTACAGTGATCGACAAGGTTAAGGCAGTCGCTTGGGTAGCAGCAGCAACAGCGGCAGCAAACGTTAACCAGTCGCTTACTTACGCTGACTACGATGATGCAGTAGATGTGGACGTTAGGTTCACCAAACGAGAAGCGATTGCAGCTGTGCAAAGCGGTCAGTTCTTCTTCATCTTCGAGGGCGGTAAAGCTAAGGTACAAGAGGACATCAACACCTTTCGCAGTTTTACGCCTACCAAAAACAAATATTTTCGGAAAAATCGTGTTGTCCGCACGTTGGATGGCGTCAAGACTGATTTGCAAAGGGTGTTCGCAAGATCGTACATCGGTAAAGTTGATAATAACGCCGATGGACGAAATATTGTAAAGAAAGAAGCTATCTCGCTTTTCGAACTCAATCAGCAGATAGGAGCTATCGAGGAGTTTAATTCACAAACAGACGTGACAATCGTGCCCGGCACAGATAAAGATGCTATTTACGCTGAGTATTACGTTAAACCAGTAGACAGTATCGAAAAAATCTATCAGTTAGTGAGGGCGAGATAATATGACACAGTGGTTGCAAGCTAAGGATACTATTTCCGGCCAGCAGGGTCGATTGTACGCCACCATAAACGGTAGTGTGGAGGAAATGGCCTATTGCAAGAAATTCGAGGCAAAGATCGAGAAAAATATGACAGAAGTAAAAGTATTGGGCTACCTGGGGGATCAGAATAAAGCAAATGGTTGGAAGGGAACAGGCAACATGACTTTTTACTATGTGACCTCATTATTCAGACAAATGATGCTGGATTATGTGACCACAGGTAAAGATACCTATTTTGATCTGGTTGCTGTCAACGAAGACCCAACTTCCTCGATAGGTAAACAAACTGTGACGCTCAAGAATGTTAATATTAGCAGCATTATTATTGCTAAGTTGGATACTGAATCTCAGTTGTTGGACGAAGATTTGGACTTTACTTTTTCCGGGGTAGGATTGCAAGACAGCTTCACAAAACCTGTTTTGGGTGGTAACTAAAATAATCTAAATTAAGGGGATATTAATAAATGAGTCAATTTAGCGCGTTTTTCAAAGAAAATTCTTCAGTTGATATTACAGAAGAGGTTGTTGTTTCTGAAAGATTTAAAGATGAAGACGGGAAACCTATTCTTTGGAAGATCCAAGGTATTTCAGAAGAACGAAACAAAGCCATCAGAAAGTCTGCTACAAAAACAGAGAAAGGCAAAGGGGGAATGAAAATTCCTGAAATTGACCCAGACGATTACACCACTAAGCTAGTTTTAGAAAGCGTAGTTTATCCGAATCTGAAAGACGCTGAGTTGCAAGAGAACTATGGTGTTGTTGGGGCTGACAATTTGCTCAACAAAATGCTTTTGTCTGGTGAGTTCGCTACTTTGTTGGAAAAGGTGCAGGAGCTTAACGGTTACGATCAAGATATCAACAAGGTTATGGATGAAACAAAAAACTAATGGAGGAGGGCGATGCGGACGCAAACTTCGCATATTATGCCCTCCACAAATTACGTATATTGCCCCAGGACTTGATGAAAATGTCTGTTACTGAGCGTGGAGTCATATATCAAATGATTAAGGAACGTATCGAAAATGAGAAAAAAGAAGCGGCTAGACTAAATAAATGATTTACTCTTCCTGAGCGGGTTGATAGAATAATGGTAAAATATACCCACTCAGGAGGGTCATTATGTCTAATTACGGCGAGTGGCAAGAATCGAAAAAAGAGTATAAGAAGGAAAAACGCAAGGAGAGACAAAAGAGTCAGCTTAAAATGCTTAAATGGTTCGTTATTATAATTGTGCCTCTGCTTATTATTGTGGGAATTACAAAAGGGAAAGAAAATAGTAATGAATCAGTAAAACCCATGACGGAATCTGCTCAAATAAAGAAGGAGTTTGATTCGTTTAAAAAGCAAGTTCTAAGTGAAACTACACAAATGGTTGAGAGTGAAGCGAATTTTAATGAATTTGTTAAAGCTTATTCATCTGGCTCGTTTAGTCGAGTCGAAGCCTACGAAAACGTTAAAGAGTATCGGGATATAATTAATCAACATAGATCAAATTTAATAGCAATGAAGTTTGACGAAAGATTTCCCGAGAAACTTGGAACTCATTTAACGGAAGGAAAATCAAAGATTTTGGATGGAGTAGCTATGAAAGATTCTGCGCTAGCATCGTTGCTTGAATACTTGGATGAGGGTAAAACAAGTGAATTAGCTGAATATCGAGAAAATTCTCCTTTGTATTTAGTGGGAGTAAAGGCAGGTTTGCAGGAAATTAATGTAGTTGAAAAAATAGTAAATCCTAAAAAACAAAGTACAGGTAAAGCATCCAAATAGGGTGCTTTTTTTGTGCCTCTTTTTTGGAAAGGAGGGAAAATGGCTACTGTTCAATCGACGCTCCAATTATATGATAACTTTTCAAACAAACTAAATTCAGTAAATCAGGCTCTTCAAAATACAACACGGCAAATGGAACGGTTACAAACGGCTGCCCGTGCTAATATTCAAATAAACGTAAACGCGGCTAATGCAGTTAGTGAGTTGAATGCTGTACAACGAAGACTACAATCTTTATCCGATGGGAATGTGAGAATCAATCTTGATGCAGCCAATGCAATTCGAGAGTTGGAAGTCGTGCGAAACCATATAAGGCAAATGGGCTCAGGATCCGTCGTCAACATTGTGGTGAACTCGGCTGATATTTTACGTGAAATTACAGTTATACGTGACCGTATTCGCGGGATGTTTACAGCTTCTGTGGTCAACATAACAATTAATGCCGCTGATGCAATAGCGCAAGCTCGACGTATCCGGCAACAAATTGACAGCCAACTACGGAATATACAGGCCAGAATACGGATACAATTACCAGCATCGTTACAAGCAATGTTTGGCAATCTGCAAATGCTTGTATTGAGGCTCATTCGTGTTGTTCGGCAACTGAGAACAAGTAGCGGCGCAAACGCAGCATCGTTACAAGCCGCTTTAGCACGGATAGAAGCTTTGGAACAGAAGATAAACCAATTACAAGAAAGACTGAATCGACGTTTGCGTGAGGGTGGACGGGCTTCCGAGAGTATGTTGAGCAACCTCAGAAACATTGCAGCCGTTTACGTTTCTATTGCAGCGGCAAAGGCTCTATTTGAAAAGGTTATGAGCGGGGCGATGGATCAACAATCATTTATTGACACATTTTCCTCTCGAGCTGGTGATCTAAATCTAGGGAATGCTATTTATGATTCGATTACTAAACAAGCATTAAAGGCTGGGCAAGATGTAAATGAAGCATTGTCAGGAACGATGAAGTTTATGTCTAACACTATGGATCCTCAACAGTTAACAAAGTTGAATATGCTTTCTATGCGGCTTGCGAAGTTAAACCCTGCTGAAGGTTTAGAAGGGGCAGCTTTTAGTATGAAGGAACTCCTTTCGGGGGATTACACTTCCATCGTGGAAAGGTTCGACATAGGAAGAAGTACGATTAGGTCAAGTGATGCGTTGAAGGCTGGTAAGGCAGGAAATATTGATGAATTCATAAAGGGAATGGATAAACTCCTTAACCAACAGAATTTAACGCAAAAGGCATTTGACAAAATGTTAGAATCTCCAGCTGCAAAATGGAAGAAGGCAGTAAACACTTTTGAGTTTAGCCTATCTAAGGCAGGGATGCAGGCATTAAAAGCCTTTGAACCATTGTTCGATATGATAAACAACGGTTTCCAAAGCGGCAAGTTTGATCAATTTTTCGGCAGTATTCAAGCTGGCATGTCCATGATTGCAACAGCCACAACAAGCGTAGTTCAATTTCTTGTGAACAACTGGGATCTGGTGAAAAACACGTTACTAGTATTAGGTGTTGTAGCTGCCGCTGTAGCTGTTGGGTTTGCGATAGATTGGATTATAGCCGTTTGGCCATTAGCTCTAATTGTAGCTGCTATCATTGGTATTATAACGGTACTGAATAAATTCGGGATATCCACCGGGGAAGTTGTGGCTTTTGTTGTGGGGGTGTTTTATGCAATGTTTGCCCAACTAAACAACTGGATTGCTGGATTCTGGAATGTAATTTTAGATTTCGTAGAGTTCTTCGCAAATATTTTTATCGACCCAGTTTACGCAATCAAAAAGCTGTTTTATGACCTGTGGAATGATATCGGTAAGTATTTCGTAGATCTGATAAACAAGATGGTCGATGGCTTAAACTGGCTGATCGAAAAAACAAATTCGATTACCGGTTCTACCATTTCTGCGATCCAGTACATGAAGATGGCAGATGGTCCGCAAAAGCCGACTTCGGATAAAGATGTTATGGACTTTAGCAAGTACCGTATGCAATCAATGGATGTTCTCAAAGCATTCAATAATGGTAAGTCGATGGCTAACGACCTTACTAAATCCGTAAGCAATTTTTCTCTTAAAGGAACTGCCCAGCCTTATAAAGCTCCTAAGGCAGCAAAGCCAAACGGCGCTGGCGATGTTGGCAAGGTTGGTAAAGTGGGCAAAGTAGGCAAGATTGAAGACAAGGTAGATATCTCAAGCGAAGACCTCAAGGTAATGCGGGACATCGCAGAAATGAAGTCTATCCAAAACTTTGTTACTCTTACGCCTACGGTACAGGTCAAGACAGGCGACATCAACAACGGAGCTGATGTGGATACGATCATTAAGAAAATTGGCGACCATTTAGAAGAACAATTTGTTTCAACGGCACAGGGGGTGTACACCTAATGGAACACGCCATACTACTAAGCTACAACAACGGAGAAGAAGCATTCCGTATCCCGGTCAATCCGCCAGAAATGAGCATCAAAGAGGCTG
>NZ_JCAJRU010000228.1:0-7959 GCF_059447605.1 Paenibacillus sp. N119s
TGGCCGAACCAGTAGTGGCTCTGAATAGCACCATCAATTCCCTGCCAGATTTCCGTTCTTCCGGTTAAGGTTGTTGTTTTTCCAAATTCCGAGGCAATCGCATCTCCATAAGTAAAGGTAAGGGTCAAACCCAAAAGAACAAGTAAGCAGGAACAGCTCAGAAAGAACCCCCGCAATGCGATGCTTCGCATTCTTTTAAATAGCAATATGAACAAAATAAATACGAAGAGTGAGGAT
Organism: Paenibacillus sp. N119s; assembly: GCF_059447605.1. NCBI lineage: Bacteria > Bacillati > Bacillota > Bacilli > Caryophanales > Paenibacillaceae > Paenibacillus > Paenibacillus sp. N119s. The sequence goes on from NZ_JCAJRU010000228.1 coordinate 238, forward strand.
GTCAGCACCAATGAGGTGGTGGACTGGCATTTGATGAGCAATAAGGCATTGAGTAAGATGAAGCCGATATGCAAAGCCTTACGTGTGCCCCTGAAAAAATAAATAACATGTGCAACAAAACTTAACAGCGAGAGGGTTCCGAGTGTATTTTTATGACCGGAGATTCCTTTCCACAGTCCAGTATGTTCTACACCGCCATGAATGGCGAAGGAAGGAACGAGCACAACGGCGAGTAAATTGAGTACGCTCAGGATACTTAATGTAATGACTAAAAGGCGTATGCAGCCCTGAGTTGTATAATGGGTGACCAGATAGAGCCCAAAGGTGGAGAAGGCAACAAATTTGAGAACCATGAGCAAGGAAGAGGTCTGCTCTTGTTCAGCCCATAAACAGGAAGCGGCAATGTACATCATGAGTAAAGTCAGCAACGGATTATCAGCCAGGGTTGCGATTAATGACTTGAGTGAAGGTAGAAGCATAGCATAGCTGAACAATAAGATAAGCAGGGAAATCGTGATCACCCTGGGGGACAAACCCTGACAGGCAAAGGGAATCGAGAAAGCCATTAAACCGGCTACTGTGAGTATGTGTTTCACGGTTTCACCGCCTAGATACGTTATGTATCTATAATATACAAAATGTATCTTCTTGTACAATCATAATAAAATTATTATTTTCATTTTTATCGATCCTAGAGCAAGCCTCATGATGCATATACTCAGTCCATGCCGAGAAAATGAAGAATTCTTCGGCATTGTCTGAAGGCGTTTTTCACGTTTTAAACATGGGGGTGTTTGGGTGGCAGATCATTTTACAGAACAATTGAAGTTGAATTTGAGTGGTGCGGGCAAAGAATTAACGCCTCAGCAATTAAATGACAATTTTAAAGCCATTGAAAATGAATTCGTGGAACGCAGTATAAACGTAAGCTGGTTTGGAGCTGCTGGCGATGGTATTCAAGATGACACGGCAGCTTTGCAAGAATTGATTAACAAGACCCCCGATTACTCCATTCTTCACATCCCCAGTGGTCGATACAAAATAACATCTACCCTTCAAGTTCGGAAGCAGGGTGTGCGCATTTTTGGCATTCATAAGGGGAGGTATAGACAAGGTAAGGGAGTTACGTCGATTGAATATTATGGCACCGGTCCTTGTTTCCAAATTGGAGACGAAAGTCTATCATCGTTTAGTGGCTACCAAAATGTGCAGTTCCATGACTTATCGATCCGGTACGAAGGGACTGATACAGCCACCTTAAATAATCCGTTTTCGCAGTCTGTGAAGCGTGGATATTATGGCAAAGGTACAATGGGCATTCAGGATTGGAAAGGCGGAGGCGTTGTCCTGGATAATGTGCTAATTGAGCATTTTGAAACGGCTTTTTGGGGCTATGAAAGTGACGTGAACTTATTTAAATGCACGGAGATTAATTACAATAAAACAGGGATTCACTTGCAGAACAGAAGTTCACAGTTTACAAGCATTGCACTTTTTACACTCGGGAACGATACAGCTTTGGATCTGAACAGCTCTAACGGGGCGAGATTTATGGCTAGCCAGCACATTAAGGATGGGAGCTCCAGTGATATTCCCATTCTAATAAATGATTTTATGAATGCAGAATTTTTAGGCTGCTGGTTCGAAGGATTAAGCAGAGAACACAAGACAACAGTACCTTCTTTTATACAAATTGGTGCTACCAAAGAAACCAAAAATGTTGCCTTGCGCGACTCTATTTTGGCGATAGCAGACAAATACGAGGACACCCAAGCTGTGTGTAACTATTTTGTGGACGTGGTCATTGGTAAAAAAGTTTTGGTGGACGAGGTGGGCGGGTATCCCCGTAATTTGAAGCAGCTTATTTGTTTCTCAGGCAGCTCCTCCACACAGCAGGTGACACTTCGTTCACATTTGGATTTTAGCTATAGCAATCATCGTTATGAGGAGAATAATGGGACAGGGCAAGCTTTGTTGCTCGTCGAGAAGTATTCGAATAACGGTATCGAGCATTTAAATGAAACCTTTGTCAAAGCCTACCTCGGTTCAAGGCAAAATATCCCTGCAGGTAGCTGGCAGAAAGTGAAGTTCGATCAAATCAACCATGATGAATTGACCGAATTCGACGCATCGAATAGTCGATGGCGCGCCAAGCGAGCTGGCAAATACAGAATACAAGTCTACATCTCGACCGATCCCCAGATAGATGGCAACCGGACACGGATGGCGCTTCATCTGAATGATGAGCAGCTTGCCGGAAGTTCTGCCTATGCTTATCTCGATGACAGGGTGATTGGCGGACGGAACTATGGTGCATTGAGTGGAGCAATGGAACTTAGACTCGAAGCGAATTCTTTTATTGATATACGGGTGTTTAGTCAAAACGCAGTGGATATTTTACCGGGTGGAGGTATTGCATATCTTACCGTTAGCCGACTTTAAACGTTTTTTATAGATCATTTTACAGTCGATATATGTTGTGTCGTTTATATATTGGAAAATAGCGCCATGCTGACTCAGCTTGGTGCTATTTTGCGTTTTTATTCATATGGAATATTTTTCTTTCATTCTGACGACAATGGTTAGCAGCACGCGAATAGATCGGAGAGGTTAGCAAATGGGCTCCGGTGCTATACGCCAATATGTTGAGGAGGGAACCGATTGTGAAGAAAAAAGTGGTGGCGTTCATCCTGGCTTGTCTGATAGCCTTGACTGCCGTCCCTGTCGGAGGTTGGGCCGAAGAAAGCAGACCTGAAGGCAAAACCAACGAAGGATCAGCAGCTCAGCTGGCTCCCCAGGCTCTTTCGGCGATCTTGATGGATGCAGATACTGGCACAGTTATCTATGAAAAAAACAGTCGTGAAAAGCTTCCTCCAGCAAGCATCACCAAGATCATGACGATGCTGCTGACAATGGAGGCCATTCATGATGGCAAACTCAAGCTGACCGATAAAGTGCGGGCAAGTGAGTATGCATCTTCAATGGGAGGCTCGCAAATTTTCTTGGAGCCGGGTGAGGAAATGACGGTCGATGAGATGCTGAAGGGAATTGCAATGGCTTCGGGCAACGACGCTTCTGTGGCGATGGCTGAAAAAATTGCAGGGTCTGAGCAGGCTTTTGTCGAGATGATGAACGCCAAGGTGCAGCAGCTTGGGCTCAAAGATACGCATTTTGCCAATTGCAACGGTTTACCCGTAAAAAATCACTATTCCTCTGCGCACGATATTGCGGTTATGAGCCGGGAACTTTTGAAGTATCCGCATATTACGAAATATACGGGAGCCTACCAGGACTATTTGCGCAAATCCTCGGTCAAGCCCTTTTGGCTGGTGAATACGAATAAGCTTGTTCGCTTCTATACGGGAGCAGACGGTCTGAAAACAGGCTATACGTCAGAAGCGAAGTTCTGTCTTTCCGCCACGGCGAAGCGTGATGGCCTACGCGTCGTAGCTGTCGTACTGGGTGAACCGAACACCAAGATACGCAATAATGAAGTAGCTTCCATGTTCGACTATGCGTTTTCGCAATATACGATGAAATCCATATATAAGCCAGGTGAAAAGCTCGGCAGTGTAAAAGTTGAAAAAGGTGTATTACCAGAACTGGAAATTCAGGCTGATCGTTCATATAGTGTGCTGGTGAAAAAAGGCGGCAACAAGCAAACGCTGCGTCACGAGCTGCAACTGTCCCCAAGTCTTAAAGCTCCTGTTCGGGTGGGTGATCCTGTTGGTAAGCTGGTTGTTTATCAGGATGGAAAACGTCTGAAGGAGTTCAATATCACTTCGCCTGTGGCGATCGAAAAGGCCGGCTGGTGGAAATTGTTTAAACGTACCATGTCGAATCTATTTTCTTTGTAGATTTTACGGGGTTTTCTTCTAGTTTTGTCGGAGGGCAGGAATCGTCTGCGATTACGTAGAAATCCTTGTCCAAGACCGGGAGGAGAGTGAGTAAGCATGAACCTGCAAATTGAAATGGAGCATCACCGGGGGGTACTTATTGTTAGGCTGTCTGGTGAACTTGATCACCATACGTCGGATATGGTCCGTATGCAAATGGATGAGGCGATTCAGCGCCGGCAATGCGAGCATATCGTGCTCAGCCTGAAGAATCTTCAGTTTATGGATAGTTCCGGCCTAGGTGTTATCTTGGGACGATACAAACTGATCAAGCAAAAGGGCGGGAAAATGGCAGTCTGTGATGTCAATCCGCCGGTTCATCGACTGCTGGATATGTCAGGCTTGTTTAAAATCATGCCCATATATGACAACGAGGGAAATGCGCTCACGGAACTGGAGGTTGTGTCATGAGAGAAGGCACGGGGAACAATTTCATGAGCTTGCAGTTTGCCGCCAAATCGGAAAATGAAGCATTTGCCCGCGTGGCTGTGGCGGCCTTTATTTCCAGGCTTGATCCTACAATGGATGAGCTTAGCGATTTGAAGACCGTTGTGTCTGAAGCGGTGACAAACAGTATTATTCACGGCTATGACAGCGATCCATCGGGTGTCGTAACAATTCAAGTCGGAATTGAAGCGGATGTAATTACGTTGGTCGTTGAGGACGCAGGACGGGGAATTGAGGACCTAGAGCTGGCCAAGCAGCCCCTCTACACGTCCAAGCCAGAATTGGAGCGATCCGGCATGGGCTTTACAATTATGGAAAATTTCATGGATGAGTTCGAAGCAGTCAGTGAGCCGGGCGGAGGCACGTCGGTCCGGATGAAGAAAAGGATTGAATCCAAGAAAGCTTTATATAATTAGGAGTTGATCCTATGGAAGCAGGAGGAAAAAAGACTTCGCACAGCTATTTGGAGGATACAGAAGTCAAGCGGCTTATTGCACTGAGCCAATCTGGTGACAATGATGCTCGTGAGACACTGGTCAATAGTAATATCCGGCTCGTTTGGTCTGTCGTGCAGCGCTTTATGAACCGGGGGTATGAACCTGACGATCTTTTTCAAATTGGTTGCATCGGATTGTTAAAATCGGTGGATAAATTCGATCTCAGCTACGATGTCAAATTTTCAACATATGCGGTTCCGATGATTATCGGTGAGATTCAACGCTTCCTTCGAGATGACGGTACACTCAAGGTTAGCCGCTCTTTAAAAGAAACAGCCAATAAGGTCCGCAAAATGAAGGACGAGCTATCCAAACGGCTTAATCGCCTGCCTACCGTCAAGGAGGTTGCTGATGAGCTGGGAGTGACACCGGAAGATGTTGTTTTTGCGCAGGAGGCTAACAAGCCTCCTACCTCCATTCACGAAACGGTATTTGAAAATGACGGAGATCCGATTACACTGATGGATCAGATTGCTGATGAATCCCAGGAAAGATGGTTTGACAAGCTGGCACTGAATGAGGCTATAGACGGATTATCGGAGCGGGAACGATTGATTGTGTACCTGCGCTATTACCGGGACCAGACTCAATCAGAGGTTGCAAGTCGTCTAGGTATTTCGCAGGTGCAGGTATCACGATTGGAAAAAAAGATTTTACAGCTAATCCGCGATCAGATTGCCCAATAATGAGGACAGGATTTAGTGAGTGAAAACCTTATACTAACGCATTCTAAAGAGTAGTCCAAAGCCATTTTAATGGCGGGGAGTACTCTTTTTTTGCGTGTGACAAAAGACAAATATACAGAATAGGTTTGCTTGCTTCGTTCCATACTAATCGGTAATTACGAGGATAAGGAGGGAATCGGATGAATCACAGTCCGGCTCCTACAGTGGCTCCTATTGTCTACTTGCGGCTTCGCAGCCGTGTGCGCATGATCCAAGGTCAGGACCTACATTTGGGCGATGTAGCCCATCTGCTGGCGGATCCTGAATGGGAAAAGGATCTGCTTGGACTTGTTCTCAAGCGGCCGCAGAAGCAGGACGGGAATCTGATACTGGTAGACATGCTGCAGATCATATCAAAAATTAGAGACCACATTCCGGGAGTCGTAGTTGAATCTCTTGGGAAACCGCATGTGCTTGTGGAAATCGTGGAGAGACCCCGTAAGCCATCCAAAATACTGTTTGTGTTGGTGTGGCTGCTTCTGTTTTTTGGCTCTGCGCTGACGATTATGAACTTTCATGCTGATGTTAACATGATGCAGGTACAGGTTCGGATTGTGGAAATGATTACGGGACAAAAGGATGAACATCCGTACTTGTTCCAAATTGCTTACTCATTCGGCATCGGCTTTGGCATGATCGTATTTTTTAATCACTTGTTCAAGAAAAAATGGAATGAGGAGCCGACGCCACTGGAGGTGGAAATGTATCTCTATCAGGAGAATGTGGATCAGTATGTTGTGGCAGAGGAGTATGAAAAGATGGCTCGTCTGCAGACAAAGGATAAGGAACCATGATATTTATACAGGCCGCACTTCAGATTATTTTGGGCATTGCTGGGGGACTGGCGATAGGTAGCGGTGTGATTGCCTTTTTTATTGTGCTGGATATCATGCCGCGATTAGCGCAACTTACCCGAACGTACAAAAAATCGCGTGCATACGAAAAGGCAATGATATTAGGTTCAGTGGTGGGAACCGTGGCTGATTTTTGGAACATCTGTTTGCCGTTACCGGCCATGTTTACATGGATACCTGGGTTATTTTGCGGAGTGTTTATTGGCTTGCTCGCCGCGGCTCTAACAGAGGTACTAAATCTCCTGCCGATACTGGCCAAGCGACTTCATATGACCGTATACATGTTCGGTCTGTTAATGGCAATGGTGCTTGGCAAGGTGATGGGTTCCTTATTTGATTGGTTTGTATACAACCGTTAATAGTGAAAGAGAAGGGGGCAAGAGATATGGATCATAGAACGGAGCAGGATCAGCAGGAGCAACATCATGAAGACGGAGCAATGGGAAGGGAACATGATACTGACGGGGAAAGTTCGGGCTCCCGGAAGCAAGAGCAGGAGCAGGAAGACGCCCATCTTAAGCACAAAAAAGAAAGCGAGCATTCTGATAATGTAGAGGAATCCATACGTTATTGGCAGATTGAGGACGATATTTCGCCTAAGATGGAGGAAAATCGTGAAACCCTTAAAATGGTATTGGGTTTGGGAGAAACTTTTGATGTTGTACTCAGAGAAATGACAACAGGGGGACGCCATATCGGGTATCTGTTTCTGAATAGCTTTGCCAAGGATCAGATCATGCTTGAGGTGCTAAAGCGGCTCACCTATCTGAGGCCGGGTGACATGACTTCAGAAGGACTACAAGCGTATTTTGAAAATTTTATTCCACATATACAGGTGGAGAAGACAGATAAGATGTCCGTTGTCGTAAATAAGGTGCTGACGGGATTAAGTGCCTTCTTTATGGAAGGCGAGCGTTTTTCTGTTATTCTTGATACCCGTAATTATCCCGTACGGAGTCCCGAGGAACCTTCCTTAGAGAGAGTCGTGCGCGGTGCACGTGACGGGTTTACGGAAACGATGCTTACAAATGTAGGTCTGGTACGCCGGCGCTTGCGCGATCCTGGACTTAAATTTGAGGCTATGCAAGTAGGGCGACGAACCCGAACAGATGTATGCTTGGGCTACATCGATGATATTGTGGATAAGGTCATGGTTAATACTGTACGAGACAAAATTAAAAGTGTTAATCTGGATGGGATTCCACTGGCCGACAAGCAATTAGAGGAGACGATTATCAATAAAGGATGGAATCCATATCCATTGGTGCGATATTCGGAGCGACCAGATGTTGTGGCTTCGCAT
>NZ_JCAJRU010000229.1:0-7871 GCF_059447605.1 Paenibacillus sp. N119s
GCAAGCTGGTTAGCCTGCTCATTTAGAGCTAGGTATGTAATACTCTGCTCGCCCATCTGAACAGCTACGTGATCCGGCGTACGCGCGGCTTGTTCCTCAAATAAGCCATGAATCGTCTTCTCACGCGGGTAATCAACTGCAGCGCCTTCCGAAAGAGCCAGAATGGATTGCTCCTCTGCTTCTCCCAAGAGGTTTACCTCTGCGATGGTAAGCTGCGGGGTATAAATGATCTGCTCGGCGATCGTAAGCAGCTGGGATACCATGTCCGTTACTTCACTGCGTTCGAACAGCTTCGTCCGATAATCGATATCCAGTACCAGCTCGCCTTCATCCAAGATCTCCACGATATGAAGCACGAAATCATTCACTTCATCGCCGCAAAAATCGTAATCCGTCAAAATGCGCACGTCATCCAAATCAACCCAGTTGATAAGACGGTATTCCATAGAGACACCAAAAAGCCGCTGAATATCTTTGTTGCCGTGCATTTCTCTAAGATCCTGAATTAACTGATTGTATGGATATTTCTGATGCCGCAAGACTGACATTTGATCCCTGGCTACGTCCTGCAGGAAGTTCAACACTTCTACATCTTTGTCAACGTATGTTCTGGCTGCAGCCGTGCTGACAAACATACCGATCTTTTGTTTCTCTTTCTTGTTCCCCCGGTTAGCGAACGAGGTGCCGATCACCACATCCGGCTGATTCGTCACTTTGTGTATGTAGATATACATCGCACCCATGAAGAATTGGAACAGAGAAATCCTGTTTTGCTGGCAAAATGCCTGTAGCTCGCGATATAGTGCCTCCGGCACAGTAAAATGCTCCCGAACAGCTTGGGTACTTAGCGATAACGGATTATATGACTTCCAACCTGTCAGTTCAGGCAAATCAGAAAATTTGTCCAGCCAGTATGCTTTATCCTTTTGGTATCTGTCAGAAAGCTCATATGCGTTCTCATCTGCAATATATTCAATATAAGAGCAATCATCGCTCAGCTTAGGTTCATTTCCTTGAATTAAATCCATATAAAAGGCTGTCAGTTGATTGCCATAGACCACCATAGAGATCCCGTCAGAAATGATATGGTGCATTTTCGTATTAATCCAATATTCTTCCTCACTAATCTTTACAATTAAAAACTGGAAGAGTTCAGAGTCCAATAATGGGAAGGGTTTTCTTTTGTGCTGCTCAAGTAAGGCTTCAACCTCGGAAATGCTTTCGATGTGGGTAAGATCCAGACACTCCAACTGTCTCTCTTCATAAGGAACGACATACTGCTTAGGTACTCCATCCACTGAGGTAATACGAATGCGGAACGCATCATATTGTTTGATAATCAAATTGATGGACTGCATGAAGGCAGCGATATTAATATGACCCTTCATCTTGGCTGTACCGGATAGCTGTGACACGGATGTATCCGGATAGAGTAATTCGGTATACCATATACGCTTTTGCGCATTCGTTAAATCATATAACTGCATGTCATTCATCTCATTTCACTCCTATTTCCGTGATGTGAAATCCTCCCGCTGCACCTTGGCAGTCAGGAGGACAAAAAGACAGTTTAACGTGCGCTTTTTAACGTGCGCTTCCACTCCGTCATTGATCAAGTGAAACAATTTCCTCCGCCTCAGCCACCAGTCGATCACCTACGGTAGCCCGACCACTTCCGAGAATATAACCACGCCGACGCTTGACCACTTCAAAATAGAGGTCAATTCGGTCCCCAGGCTTCGCGAAGCTATGGAAACGAACGCCATTGAGGTTGGTCAGATATGAAATACCTCTTTTGTCAATCGCAGCGAATGCCGCTAGTTGTGCGAGCGACTCCACGATCAGCATAGGAGGCATGTATGGATTAGCCTCTGTAATAAACCACTCACTCCGGGTAACAAGCTTGTACCCCTTCGCCCATTGCGACGTTTCGTACCCGGTCACGCCATCGAGCAGAAGAAATGGGTACCTGTGCGGAAGCACATCCTCAATACGGATTAGCTCTTCGCTCACAGGCTTATACCCCCTCCCACTTACGAACGGCAAGACAGACATTGTGCCCTCCAAAGCCAAAAGAGTTACTGATCGCCGCACGGACTTCACGTTCCTGATATACATGCGGTACAAAATTAAGTTCAGGGGCTTCGGGATTGTCACAATTCAGTGTCGGTGGTACTTTGCTGTGGATCATGCTCTGTACCGTTGCAATTAATTCGACTGCCCCTGCACCGCCCATTAAATGGCCTGTCATGGATTTAATAGACGATATCGCCAAACGGGGGGCATGCTCTCCAAATACTTTTTGAATAGCGTTAATCTCCATTCGGTCATTAAATGGCGTACTCGTACCGTGGGCATTGACATAGTCAATCTCCTGAGGTGTCAAGCCTCCATCTTGCAGTGCTATATTAATCGCTTCTGCCGGGCCAGAGCCTGAGGGATCTGGAGCCGTGATATGATATGCATCTGTTGTGCATCCGTAACCCGCCACTTCAGCCAAAATGGTGGCCCCCCGGTTCAAGGCATGTTCCAACTCCTCCAGCACTAGAACCCCTGCTCCTCCACCGATGACAAAGCCATCGCGATCCGTATCAAACGGGCGACTGGCCTTCTGAGGCTCTTCATTACGTCTGGAGAGAGCGTGAATATTCGCAAAAGATGCCAGATCAAGCTGACTAAAGTTGGCCTCTGCTCCTCCAGCTACTACGACATCAGCCGTGCCGTACTGGATCGTACGTAATGCTTCGCCGATGGCATTGCTTCCTGTAGCACAAGCTGTAACTACGGCAAACGAAGGTCCCTTAGCTCCAATAGCAATAGAGATTTCGCCAGGCGCAGAATTAATCATCATTGAGGAAACAAAATAAGGCGAAACCCTTTTAGGACCCAGCTCTGTTAGTTTCCTGTAGTTCTCCTCTATGACATCAAGCCCGCCTGCGCCAGAACCGACGATAACACCCACACGGCCTGCATTCCGTTCATCAATGACTAACTTCGATTGCTCGACTGCCTGGCGGGCAGCCGCCAAGGCGAATTGAGTGAACTGTGCAACCTTTTGTGCTTCCTTTTTGCTCATATACTCCAACGGGTCAAAGCCCGTAACTTGTGCACCAATTTTTGTTGGTATATTTGCTGTATCGAAAACAGTGACAGGTCCGATTCCACTTTTTCCTTCCAGCAGTGAATTCCAGAAATCTGTAAGATGAAGCCCGATCGGTGTTACGACTCCCTGTCCTGTCACTACAACACGTCTTCTCACCATACCCACGTCCTTTGCTGAAATTAATTCTTGGAAGCCTGTTGCTCGTAGAGAGGAAAGTCGCCATATACATGACTAATTTTCTCATGCACATCTGCAAGATCAGCAAATACCTCGACGACCACAAGCTTGTTCTCCTTGTACTTTTGCCAAGCAAGCTGAAGCTGTTCCCGAGCCTCCCCCTTGCTGCGAATCGTCAAACTTTCGACAAACTCATACTGGGGAATTTGGATTCCTGTCTTGGCCGCCTCCGAAACAAATGGGAAGGCCTGTCCTGAGATATGCTTATAATTCATCTGATTTTGCAGCCAACCGTAGCCGCCATTATTAAGTACAAGGTAAATTACCGGTATTTGATACTGTACCGCCGTCATAAAATCTGAACAAAATAGATTGAATGCACCGTCACCTACAAGCGCTACTACCGGGCGTTCTGTCGCCACACTTGCCCCGAGAGCAGCGGCCGCACCGAATCCAAGACTCGTTTGGTCACTGGGAACAATCGAAAGTGAACCTGAGGTAAAACGGAAATATGGATAAAAGTAGGACCACATATCCTGCAATCCGTTCTCTTGTAGAAGCACCAGGTCTTCAGGGAGCTCCGTCTGAATCATGTCCAACAGCTCTGGGACGTGGATGCCGGGGGTCCTTTTTAGCTCTTCCAGATAATTTGCCCTCTGAGAAAAGGCCTGCTGTTTACATCTCCCGATCATTTCAAGCCATGCGCTATCGGGCTCCTGTCCGCGCCGTTCAAGCCATTGCTCCACTGCCGCATATCCATCACCAAGCACCTTGATGCCCCTGAATTCGTGCGCGAAATCCTCCAGCTCTACATTGACTTGAATCAAAGGTGTATCCTGCAGCAAAATATCCCACTCGAACGTAGCCGTTTCTTCCAATCGACTGCCCAGCGTAATGACCACATCGGATTCCTGCCAGATCTGTCTCAGACTAAGGTCGGTATAGAGCCCAGCAACACCACAGAAAAGTTCATGATCTTCATTCACTACAGTCCGTCCCGAAGCAGTTGCGAATACAGCTGCTCCATGTTGGTTAGCGAACCGCTCAATCACATCGCTTGTCCCTGACTTCATTCCGCCGCCGACCAAAACGAGTGGCCTGCGGGCATTCTTAATGATGCTCCATGCCGCATCCAGTTCCCGCATAGACGGAGCGCACGACAGCTTTTCTAGCGGGGCAAACTGAATGTCTGCTGGCACAGGCTGGTCCATCAGGTTTTCAGGTAGCTCGATATAGACAGGGCCCGGTGCTCCATTGATAGCCAAAAAGGCAGCCCGTTCCATCGCCCATACAAGCCGATCCACATGCTCGACACGATAAGCCCATTTGACGAGCGGCTTCACGAGTGAGATTTGATCGGCTTCCTGAAAGGATCGAGTACCCAGCTTGTCTCCTCCGGTGCCAAGCGCCAAGAGTAAGAGCGGAGCGCCCAGGTTCTTGGCCTCCAGCAGTCCCGTAAGTGTATTGCTGAGCGCAGGACCTTTCCCCACAACACATACAGACATCTGGTTAGCTGTGAGTGCATAGCCTGCGGCCATAAACACGGCATTACGCTGGTCTTTACACAAAATAAAATCCATACCGGATGAGGGGAGTGACGCTACAATATTGAGATCGTCACTTGGCAATCCAAAGAGGTGCTGAACCCCAGCCGATTTTAAGTAGCCAATGATGGCATCCCAGGGGGATATGCTCGCGGTCATACCAAACTCCTCTTTTCTGACAAATATTCTGCGACAATTTCCGAGATCAAGATCGGCTTCGAAACGAGCTTATAATCGTAAAAAATATAGTTCGACATCGTGCCGTAGCCGCCAAAAGGCTTATTGCCTTGATCCACGTCCTCAAGTGTTTGATTAATGGTCAATGTGTGCTTCTTTCGTAGAACGTCACTCAAATGCTCTGATCCGTATAGGCTGCAACCCATTGCACGTTCACTGAAATAACTGGAGGAAATGCGCTTGATCAATTGCTCGTCATTTTGGTAGCTAACTACATTGAAAACTGGCGAAAAATATTCAATAATCTCCAGATTCTGCTCCAATTCACTGTATACAACCGTTGGCTCCATCTTTTTCGTACGGAAATCAATGCCGCCGCCGTAAATAATAAACTTATCGTTCGTATTAAAATATTCAGAGACCGAATAGAGTGTATCTTTATAGAATATAGGGGAGTAGTTCGCATTAGGGTCATTGTTGGCCCCAAATACGAGTTCATCAAGCCGCTGAATCAGCAAGTTTTTGAATGGCTCACTCACTTCTTGATGTACCAGGATGATGTCAGGTCCCAGGCAGTCCTGTCCAGAGTTGAACAATCTCATGCGAATCACATCGGTAACCGCCAGCTCCAGATCGGCATCTGGTCCAATGATAAAAGGATTTATCCCTTGCCCATAAAAAATGTAGAGCTGATCTTTGCGGATCTGCTTTTTGATCTTCTCCGCATTGGTGTAGCTTCCGGTAAACACCACAATATCAGCCGGCATCACGGAGTTCTCCATGAACACCTTCTGGCTAACTTTACGAATATAGATAGGTAATTCGTGTACAGCTTGGAGCTTTTCATGCAGCATGTTGACGTACTCGTTTACGTGAGAAGAAGGGCGAAAGTCTATATTTTCAACGTACAGGGACGGAATCAAGAGGTATAATGCATAGGAGTACAAAATGACGTTGGAAGGCATGAATACCGCCATAGATCGTTGCCAGCTTGGTTGATGGGTCTGCACTTCTTGTAATGCACCTTGAAGTGTGAGGATCGTGGAGTCGATTTCTGCATTGGCGGCCCGATAGGATGAAAATTGTGTGAGAATATCCATCACTTCCTGCCGATTTTCAATCAAATAATGGAGGCATTTCAAAATAGATTCATGCCTTTTCAGAAACAGTGTGTTTTCTGCCAGTTCTGGATTTATACTCATGGCACATTCTCCCTTTCCTATATGCAGTTTTAGTAAATATCTTGTTATGCCTTGCGAGAAGCAGCTTTCTCAAGAGCAACGCGCTCCATCTCCAGACGATCTACTTTTCCATTGCGATTTAAGGGAAAATGATCGAGCGGAAGCAAAAGATCAGGAAACATGTAAGAAGGGAGCACCTGATTCATCTCTTTGCGGAGCACAGGTAAGACCTGTGAAGATTCATTTTCGATGAATGCAACAAGCAATGTCCCTTTAGCCTCATCCTCTAAGGTGATCACGCAGGAACGGTAGCCTAGTGAACCAATCCGATCCTCGATATAGACGGGAGAGACCATGTAGCCCATCCGATTGACCGTCTTACCGTTGCGACCAATAACATACAGCATTCCGTCATCCAGATAGCCCAGATCTCCTGTCTTGAACCAGCCATCCTGTAGAACGGATTGTGTCAGGTCCGGACGATTCAGATAACCTTCCATGCATCCGGCACTTCGTATCCACACTTCGCCTACGACACCGTCTGCCTGCTGGTTGCCCGTAGAATCTAGTATCTTCAAATCCACGCCAGGTAATGGTTTGCCACAACCCTTCGGACAATCCAGCGTTCCCAGCGTAACGTTGCCCAATTCAGATAGACCGTAACCATTCAGCAGGGGCTGTCCAAATATGTTGTAAAATTTCTCTTCGAGGTCTTGAGTAAGTGGAGAGCCGCCTACGCACCACATGCGGACTGGAGATTGCTTGATCATTTCCAGTTGTTCGGGTTTTCGGCTTAGCATACGCAACAAGGTGTAAAAAGCAGAGGGGTTCGCGTCTACGACCGTCGCCCGGTCTTTCGTAATACTTGCAATGACGCTCCAGAGGTTTTTAGGATTACAGATGATGAGAGAACATGAGGTTAACCACCAGGAGAAGATAAGTGAAATTCCATAAAAATGTGAGAAAGGCACCACAGGGAGCATATGGTCAGACGGTATGTAGTTCATGGCGTGTATGGAATGCCTGATATTCTCCATAAAAGCTGCACCAGCTTTTACGATTCCCTTGGGTTTTCCCGTCGTACCTGAAGAATACAGAATAAGCGCATCCGATCTCTCGCACCACTTGTTAAAGTCGAGGGGTTCGGGCTTTGGCTCTCCCACCCAATGCGGGTGTACTGCTTCTTCTTGAATGAGATCTTGAATCAGAATAACGAGAGCATGAGGAAGTTCTAAAGCAGAATCGGTCAGGATGCAACAGGCACCTGCCTCATCATAGATTTGGGCCACCTCATCGATTACAGTCTGCTCGTCCACCACAGTTACCGAAACTGCGAGATGGCACAGGGAGAACAGCGATACAACAAACCAATAGGAATTGGCCGCTTTCAGAATTACTCTACCGTCATCGGGAATTCCTCTGAGAGCCAACATCCGTGAGAAGATCATCACGTCCCGCTCCAGACGCTCCCTGCTCATAATCCCTTCAGGCGAGATAATACGGCAATCCGTATGCGTAATAAGCACAACGTTCCCCCCTTACATCCCCGTAATGTGGTATCCAGCATCTACATGGATCACTTCACCCGTAATGCCTCTAGATAAATGGGAAAACAGGAATAACGCCGTATCTCCGACTTCGGACGTATCCACCGTCTTGCGTAGGGGCGTGGTTTCTTCAATATGCTTT
>NZ_JCAJRU010000230.1:0-7762 GCF_059447605.1 Paenibacillus sp. N119s
AGATAAACCGAGCGTACGCAAAACCGTCAGCACATTTTCCACAGAGCCTTTAGCCATGCTCTTACGACGCAGTGTTCGGGAGTTGCCTCCAATCTCTTCTTCATCCACAACACCCGTAATATTGTAGCTTCCCTTTCCTTCGGAAACGGGAACTGCGGTAACCTCAATTTCCAGCAGCATGCCCATGTTCGGACCGTATACAGCTAACCCATTAACAAATCCGATTTGCGGCAAGCCTGGTATTTTTCGATCAGGACGGGGCTGAATTTGGCTGCTACCCGCTACCCATTCTACGTCTGAAGCATCGAGTCGTTCTCTTTTCTCGGTAAGTGCCAAACCAGCAGCAAGCTGAATCATATTGACTGCCTCGCGACCGTTAGTTGCGTATCGCTGTACAACCTCCACCGCCTCTGGACAAGGACCAAAACCCAGCTTGTGAACAGCATCTTCAGCAATACGAGCAATCTCCTGCGGTTGCAGGGCGCGGAAATAAATTTCCATACACCGGGAACGAATAGCAGGTGGCAGCTCATGCGGCGAACGAGTCGTCGCACCTACCAACCGGAAATCTGCCGGCAAACCATTTTGGAAAATATCGTGAATATAAGCAGGAGTATGTGAATCTTCCGAATTGTAATACGCACTTTCCAAAAATACCTTTCGATCCTCCAGCACTTTCAGCAGCTTATTCATCTGTGTTGGATGCAGCTCGCCAATCTCATCAATGAACAACATTCCTCCATGCGCCTTCGTTACAGCTCCTGGTTTAGGTTGGGGAATACCGGCTACACCCATCGCTCCTGCCCCTTGATAGATTGGATCATGCACGGAACCAATTAATGGGTCCGCGATACCACGCTCGTCAAAACGGGCGGTCGTAGCATCAATTTCCGTAAATTTAGCATCTCCCTTGAACGGGGAGGACTGATTTTTCTTAGCCTCTTCCAGCACCACACGTGCAGCAGCCGTTTTCCCCACACCAGGGGGGCCGTAAATAATGACGTGTTGCGGATTCGCACTGCATAAAGCCGCCTTGAGTGCACGCAGCCCGTCCTTCTGGCCAACGATATCCTGTAACGTAGCAGGTCGTGTGCGTTCAGCCAGCGGTTTGGTAAGTGAAATAGAACGCAATTTGCGCAACTTATCCAATTCCTTCCGGGATTCCCGATCCACCGCACTACGGTTCGTTTTCTGGCTCCGCAGGAGGTTCCAGAAATACAGACCAATGACAATCCCGAAAAACATTTGCACCAATAACAATATCATAGTCAAGTCCATCGTATTTCCTCCGTTTCTCATCTCAGCAATTTGAAAAAAGCTGTTCTATGAAAGACAGTATTTCCTTTTCCACGAGAGCTAAACGGCAGTCTTTCAAAAGATCAGAGAGAAATACAAAAACACCGCGAAGAACAGTTCTGTAGCAGAACTGCTCTCCACGGTGCTTACATCATGACAATAGCCTAAGATTATACCCGTTTTAAAAAAACTTTGCCTACACTTTCTCAGCAGTGTGACGCTCTTCACGTCCTGGTATTTTACCTGTTTCTTCATAAGCCTTGACGATGATATCAATTTCTTTTTTCAATTCGTCAACCATTTCAGCCTCAGGGACTTTACGAATCATCTTTCCGTAACGGAACAACAGGCCTTCTCCACGTGCTCCGGCAATTCCGATATCAGCTTCCTTCGCTTCACCCGGGCCGTTAACTGCGCACCCCAGTACGGATACTTTAATCGGCACCTTGAGTTTTGCAATGTAATCCTCTACCTCGTTCGCAATAGAGAACAAATCAATATCCAAACGCCCGCAGGTCGGACAAGAAATCAATGTAGCTGCGTTCGTGATCAACCCAAATGTTTTGAGCAGCTCCCGTGCTACCTTCACTTCTTCTACCGGATCTGCACTTAGCGAAATACGCATTGTAGACCCGATACCAGCTGATAGCAAGGCTCCCATGCCCGCTGCACTTTTAACCGTTCCAGTAAAGAGTGTACCGGCTTCGGTGATGCCCAGATGAAGTGGATATTTAATAATTTCGGCAGCCTTTGTGTAAGCAGCAATGGCCATCGGAACGTCAGAAGCCTTCAGGGATACGATAATATCATGGAAATCAAGTTCTTCAAGTATCCCGATGTGGTACAGTGCACTTTCTACCATTGCTTCCGGCGTAGGGTAGCCGTACTTATCCAGTAAATGCTGTTCCAATGATCCGGCATTCACACCAATCCGAATCGGAATTCCCTTTTCCTTACACGCCTTAACGACAGCCTCCACTTTTTCACGTCGTCCAATGTTGCCTGGATTAATGCGAACCTTGTCAATCCCATTTTCAATAGCCAGTAGAGCCAGCTTATGATTAAAGTGAATATCTGCAACCAGCGGAATATGAATCCGCTTCTTAATTTCCTTAATGGCAGCGGCAGCTTCCTCATTATTGACGGTAACCCGCACTATTTGACATCCTGCTTCTTCCAGACGGAGAATCTCAGCTACCGTAGCTTCCACATCTGCCGTCTTGGTTGTACACATGCTTTGGATGATGACTTCATTGCTACCGCCAATCGTCAGATTCCCGACTTTAACGGGACGTGTGTCTTGTCTTAAGAACATGTACTTTTCTCTCCCATTAACGCCAAACCTCCACCCCATAAAACCTCATACAGGTTTAGTGAAGTGGAGATCTGGCTTCTCATATTATAGAGATCGCGAAGTATCAATCCTTAGGCGCTCTCTTCTTGTTTTTTATCCTTATCTGTACCACCGAGTTCCGGTGCGATTTTGTCTTTCACTACCTGCTCGTTGATGACGCAAGTCGTCACATCATCACGGGAAGGAACTTCGTACATGACGTCGAGCATAATCCCTTCAATGATTGCACGAAGGCCACGAGCACCCGTGTTACGCTTAATCGCCTCACGAGCAATGGCTTCCAGAGCATCTTGCTTGAACTCCAGCTTCACATTGTCCAGTTCCAGCATCTTCTGGTATTGCTTGGTCAACGCATTTTTCGGTTCAGACAGAATACGAACCAACGTCTTCTCATCAAGCGGCTCCAGCGTAGAAATAACTGGCAAACGTCCTACGAATTCCGGAATCAGACCGAATTTCAACAGATCCTCAGGCAATACCATGGAGGTATATTCGCCTGGTTTCAGATCTTTTTGTTCGCTAGTAGCGTTAAAGCCGATGACCTTCTTACCGATACGACGTTTGATCATTTGCTCCAGACCGTCGAAGGCACCGCCGCAAATGAATAGGATATTCGTGGTATCAATTTGAATGAATTCTTGATGCGGATGCTTGCGACCGCCTTGCGGAGGTACAGAAGCAACAGTACCTTCCAAGATTTTAAGCAACGCCTGCTGTACACCTTCACCTGATACATCACGGGTAATGGACGGGTTTTCGGATTTGCGGGCTACTTTATCAATTTCGTCAATGTAAATAATGCCGCGTTCTGCTTTTTCCACATCATAATCGGCAGCTTGAATCAGTTTCAGCAAAATGTTTTCAACGTCTTCACCCACATAACCTGCTTCCGTAAGGGAAGTAGCATCTGCGATAGCAAATGGGACGTTCAAAATTTTAGCCATCGTTTGCGCAAGCAACGTTTTACCCGAACCTGTAGGTCCAAGCATCAATATGTTACTTTTTTGCAGTTCCACATCATCAATTTTGTTTTGTGTATTAATACGTTTGTAGTGATTATATACCGCTACAGACAATGATTTTTTCGCTTGATCCTGACCAATAACGTATTGGTCCAGAATTTCACGGATTTGCATTGGTTTTGGAATGTCTTTCAGGTCTACTTCTTCCTCATGACCCAATTCTTCCTCCACAATTTCCGTGCACAGCTCGATGCATTCGTCACATATATATACGCCCGGTCCGGCAACAAGCTTGCGAACCTGATCCTGAGATTTACCGCAGAAAGAACATTTTAATTGTCCTTTTTCATCATTAAATTTAAACATAGAGCCACCCCTTTACAGATTAATCGGTTTAGACAGCACCTGGTCAATGATACCGTATGCTTTTGCCTCTTCCGCTTCCATGAAGAAATCCCGGTCAGTATCACGTTCGATTTTTTCGAGGGGCTGACCTGTACGCTCCACATAGATTTGATTCAGCTTAGCACGTGTTTTGATAATCCAGTCCGCATGAATCAGCATGTCAGAGGCTTGCCCCTGAACGCCACCGAGCGGCTGGTGAATCATGACTTCACTATTGGTAAGCGCGTATCTCTTGCCTGGCGCACCGGCTGTGAGCAATAGGGAACCCATACTAGCAGCCATGCCTACACAAATCGTCGATACGTCCGGCTTAATGAATTGCATTGTATCATATATACCCATGCCCGCAGTTACAGAACCGCCTGGCGAGTTAATGTACAAATTAATATCCTTCTCCGGGTCTTCCGCAGAAAGGAACAATAGCTGTGCAATGACGAGATTGGCGACATCGTCATCAATCGGGCCACTTAGGAAAATGATGCGATCCTTAAGCAACCTTGAGTAAATATCGTAAGATCGTTCTCCTCGATTCGTTTGTTCCACAACCATAGGGACGAGACTCATCACGACCAACCTCTTTTCTTTATTAAAATGAACACTTGTATTCATCCGCTTCCTTATGTCCCATTAAAACGAAAGCGGCAATCATGAAACGTGAACACCTTACAAAATATTTTAACATGTTCAGAGTCTCGTGTCATATTTGCCTGCTCATATATGAAGTGCAGGCTATTTACAGACGCCCTGCCGAGACCTTCTCATATTTAACCATGTTTCGTATGTATGTGCAAATATACGGTAGTGACTTATGTAAAACATAAAAACACCATTCTCAGCGCTTTCCATAAACGACTAAAATTTGGGTTGTCTAAGGTAAAAATAAGGCACGTAACTTTCACTACGTGCCTTATCCTTATCTAATTTACTACGTTGCAGCCTGTTACAGCCTACACGTATATTTTATCGTTTGAATTACTCAGCAGCTGCAGCTGGCGCTTCAACTTCTTTGCTATTTTCCACCAGCAAAGCGATTGTTTTGCGCAGTGAGATCTCTTCTTTCAAGTTAGCGAACGAGCCGTTACTTTCCAGAATGCTGCGGATCTCTTCAACAGAGCGTTTGTAAGTATCAGCCATGTTTTGCAGCTCTTCGTTGATTTCAGCTTCGGAAACTTCGATGTTTTCTGCTTTAGCCACTTGCTCCAACACGAGGTTGTTGCGTACGCGCTTCTCAGCATCAGCTTTCATTTGCTCTTCCAGGTCTTCTTTGCTTTGACCGGAGAAGCCGAGGAACATTTCAAGGTTCATGCCTTGGCTGCGCAGACGGTTGTCGAAATCGCGAACCATGTTTTGCACTTCACTCTTAACCATTGCTTCAGGAATGTCGATTGTTGCATTTTCAGCAACTTTCTCCACTACAGCGCCTTCACGAGCTGCTTTCGCTTCGTTTTCTTTGCGCTCCAGCAATTGCTTTTTCAAGTCTTCCTTGAATTCAGCAAGCGTGTCAAATTCACTTACATCTTTAGCAAATTCATCGTCCAATTCAGGAAGAACTTTGCGTTTCAGTTCATGAACTTTCACTTTAAATACAGCTTGTTTACCAGCGAGGTCAGCAGAATGGTAGTTCTCAGGGAACGTTACTTCAACATCCTTGGAATCACCTGTGTGCAAACCAATCACTTGATCTTCAAAGCCAGGAATGAAAGTGTTGGAACCCAGCTCCAGAGAATACTTCTCAGCTTGTCCACCTTCGAACTGTACGCCGTCTACGGAACCGTCGAAGTCAATGATAGCTGTATCACCGGATTGAGCAGCATCTTCATCAACGACAACCAATTCAGCATGACGTTGTTGCAGGCGCTCCAGCTCTTGAGCCAGTTCTTCGTCGCTTACTTCGATTTTGCTTACAGGCACTTCTACGCCTTTGTAGTCACCCAAAGTTACTTCAGGTTTAACCGTAACTTTTGCTTTGAATTTGAAAGATTCGCCTTTAGCAAATTGATCAATTTCAACATCAGGGCTATCTACCGGGAAGATGTCTGTTTGCTCTACAGCTTGGCTGTAAGCTTCAGGCAACAGGAAGTCAATCGCATCCTGGTACAGACTTTCAATGCCATAACGTTTTTCAAAGATAGGACGTGGCACTTTACCTTTACGGAATCCTGGTACGCTTACTTGTTTAACCACTTTATTAAAAGCTTTGTCGAGTGCAGCGGCTACACGATCCGCGTCTACCTCAACTTCAAGAACCCCAAGGTTCTTCTCTATTTTCTCCCAAGTTGCTTTCATTTTATGCTTTCCCCTCCAACAAAATCTTCACTTAGTTTTCATTACAATCAACGCACACAAAATAACCATTATAGTATATCTAACATTACTGTCTTTTTCAAGAGCGGCCCTTGAATGCTTTAACAGGTAAACGTTTCCGGTCATTAAGGTGTGTTCATTCCCGCCGCTACGAATAATCGCATCGATCGATACGCCTGCTCAAAACGGAAGCGCAGTGCATCTGTAATGCCATATATAGCACGAGTTTCCTCTTCACTATTATTCCCGTTCAAACTTTCCGAAACAGTCTGATGGAGGGCTGCTGCCCAAATATCCGGCATTCCGTCCTCTTCGATCAACATCGATCTGTAATCTTTCGTACCGTACACGGCCATCACAAACTGTGACCATAGCTCTTGTGCAAAATAGAATAGTGTAGGCTCATGCACCTCAGTCTGGTCGGCTACCCGTTCCAAAATACGCATAATCGCCTCTGGAAAATCATCCGGCTGTAACGGAACCGTTTCAATATCGATTTCCGCCTTTTCATCACCCCGTCTGATTTCTATCGTCCCTTCCATTCCGCGACGTCTCATTGTCTGCAGAACACGAAATTGGAGAAGAGGATGGATTTCCCGTTCCGTAATCCAGCGAAGCAAGGCATCGTCGATCTCCGGCAGCTCCAAATAGGATAGCTGCTCCAAAGCCAGTATCGTCTGTTCGGATAACGGTTGATCCATAGCCATCTGTAAGAGCTTGTTACCGTAGCCTGCATCCTGTTCCTGCTTAAAGCGCGCATGACGGCGAGCCAGCTCAACTTCACTGACTTCGTCTTCTTCCACAGTGTCCGTTACTGCCCCGCTATCAGCGTACTGTGGAAATGCAGCTTCCAACCATTGTAATAGAGCATTCCATTCATCGTATTGTTTCTGCTCCTGCCCTTGACAATGCATCAAAAAACGCAGCATTGCCATCGCCTCTCCATAACGTTCGTTTTCAAGCATCACCGTAAGCTGGATTTGATAGTAGTCCAGGGTCTTCGGAAACAATACGATATTATTTTCTTTTGTCGTCACCTTGGAGTCCTTTATTTCAAGGCACCCCCTCTCCTCCGCAAGCTAAAGTATTTGTAGATTATATGAGAAACAGCAGCCGAAGTTCAACTACTCGTCTTCAACATATTCACCTGTATTCTAACATACCCTTATATAAGGCAAAAAAAACGATGTGTAGCCTGAATTTATGTAGTGTAGATCCTAAATAAGCGAATTATGCAAAATAACACTTGAATCTTTTCCATCCATATGTTATATTAATCTTCGCTTGAATTTTATGTCCCAGTAGCTCAGCTGGATAGAGCAACGGCCTTCTAAGCCGTCGGTCGGGGGTTCGAATCCCTCCTGGGACGTATAGCCGAAGCTTCCTATTTAGGAAGCTTTTTTTTATTTTCTAGCAAATAAGCCCCCTATAACATTGAAAC
>NZ_JCAJRU010000231.1:0-7693 GCF_059447605.1 Paenibacillus sp. N119s
CTCTGACTATCTTTGCAGTGAACCGCCACTTGTATGAATCGCTGGAGCTGACGGTAGATGTACGCAGTTTCGAGGGCTACCGTATTGTCGAGCATACCGTACTGGAGCATGATGATCTCAAAGCGACCAACAGCCCAGATGGTGAAAAGGTTACGCCTCATAACGGTGGCAATGCCAAGCTTGAAGACGGAATTGTAAAAGCTTATTTGGGTAAAGCCTCTTGGAACGTTATCCGTCTTGCTAAGTCTCATTAATTCTTTTATATAAAAGGAACGGACTGGGTTATACCTAAAAAGCCCGCATTCTCTCTTGTAAGGCTACTACAAGAGCAGCAATGCGGGCTTTTGTATAAAAATGAGCCATTTGTCCCTCCATCGATATAGTGCTCAAAAGGAAGAGGTAATTCCAATAAATATTATATTTATTCCTAAATTTAACTAGGCAAAGATGATCCTTAATCACTATGTGTTTGTGCATCGTACATTTTTATGAAGTTATTTAGACCCAGTGCTGATATTCCTGGGTGAAAAAAGACCCTGTTATACCATTGTCAATGAATTGATATCTGAAATGAGGGTGTGTAATCCGATTTAAATCCACGTTATACTTTAAAAGATAGCTATTTTAAATAAAAGATGGCTGTAGCATTTCGAGAAAGGGATGATCTCTATGAGTCAAACAGACGAATATCGTTTTCAAGTGAATTTGGGCGGCATGATCGATATTTTGGCCAATCATTTATATAGCAGTCCACGAGTGTTTATACGTGAAATACTACAAAATGCAACAGATGCGATCACAGCTCGCAAGGAGCTGCGGAGGACTACCGCTGAAAGTAGAGCATTAAAAGAAGACAATGCCCTTGATGATATAGCTTCTGAAAGTAGCGACTATGAAGGCAAAGTCATCGTCGAGCTATCCGGTTCCGGGGACCAGCAGGTACTGATGATTCAGGATAACGGGATCGGATTGTCGGAAAAAGACATTCACCGGTTTCTGTCGATCATCGGGCAGTCTTCCAAGAAGGGAGCTGATTTGCTGACCTCGGAGACTTCATTTATCGGGCGCTTTGGCATTGGCTTGCTGTCTTGCTTTATGGTGAGCGATGAAATTGTAGTACTGACCCGTTCGGTGAAGGAAGGCATTTCTATGGAATGGAGAGGGAAGCCAGATGGGACGTATACGATTCGTCGATTAGAGACTGAGCTGCCTACAGGAACGCAAATTTATTTGCGTTGTAAGCCAGGGAGCGAGTTTTATTATGAGCCAGCGCAGGTGAAAGATTCCTTATTTTATTATGGTGCCTTGCTGCCTTATCCTGTCCTGCTGTCTGTAGACGGAGAGACCAAGCAGGTCAACCTTCCATCGACAAGCTGGATGCAGGACCCAGAACAATTACGGAGTCGCCGCGGTGAGGTGCTGGATTTAGGCTATCGCCTGATGGGTGAGCGCTTCAGTGATTTTATACCGCTGCGAACGGCATCGGGCAGAACCGGCGGGATTGCATTCATTTTGCCTCGTAGTGTTAATCTGAACAGCAAGCGGCTGCATCGGGTGTATCTGAAGCATATGCTCGTGTCTGACAAAGCGGAAAATGTATTGCCAGAATGGGCATTTTTCATTAAAAGCTTGATTTGGACAGATGAGTTGCAACCAACGGCATCACGTGAATATTTTTATGAAAATGAGCAGCTTGATGCGGTTCGTTCTGAATTGGGGACCTGTATTCGCGAAGAACTGCTACGCATGGCGGAATATGAGCCAGACCGCTTGCAGCACTGGATTCATTTGCACGAGCTGTCCATGAAGGCGCTCGCGGTCGAGGATGATGAATTTCTGCGGATTATGCATCGCTGGTTTTCCTTCGAAAGTACATTTGGGCGGCGCGAGCTGAGTGAACTGATCCGAGAGGCGGGCGGACGTTCGCTCCATTACACGGCGACCGTGGATGAGTATCGTCAGATTACGCATGTGGCGGCAGCACAATCGATGCTGGTGATCAATGGCGGATATATCTATGATTCGGAAATTTTAGAAAGGCTGCATTGGGTCGACGCTACCCTGCACACAGAGCGACTTAGCCCTGAAGACGTATCTCTATCTTTTACCGGACTGACGCAGGAAGAGCATACAAAGTATTACGGTGTGCTGCGTGTGATGGATGCTGCTTTGCAGCCGATGCGGTGCCGCGCTGAGTTGAAACGTTTTGAGCCTGCGAGCTTGCCTGTGCTGTACACCATTTCACAGGATGCACTAACCTTGCGCTCTATGGAAAACACCGTTGAAGAGACAACTTCACTTTTTTCCAATGTGCTTGATAGTCTAAAAGCAGGAGTCCAGCAGAACGCGGGCTACTCAACCTTATATTTTAATTTTAATAACCCGGTAGTGGCGCGGATTTTTGAGGCTACTGATACACAGATGATTACGGCTGCGACCGAAATGATGTATGTGAATGCGCTTATGATGGGTCACTATCCGATGAACCGCAGTGAGCTAGGGCTGATGAACCGGAGTGTACTGCATTTTATCAATTGGGGATTAGGGAACGGACAGAACACGTAATTGTGTAACTAGAGGAGGATTCAAATGGAAGAGACGATATATGAATTGATGGAGCAGGCGCAGGATATGCCCGGGGGGGCAGCAAAGCTGGCGATTCTGGAAGAGGCTGTTCGCTTGGCCGATTCTTCAGGCTTGAAGGAGCTCGCTTATGAAATTCGGGGAGAGATTGTAGACTGTGCTATTTTTAACGGATATCCATTGAAATCGCTGATTGCTTTTTCATGGCAGCTGGGTCAATTTGACCAAAATCCAGAGGAGTACGACCCCGTTGAACTGTTGTGGAATTACAAATGGATACTCGGGAAGGTGTGCAGTTTTCCGAATATATCGAAGACTCAAATCGAGGATCTGGTAGAGGATATGCGCAGACGTTATGCCGAGTACGGATATAATGAGCGTCCATATTACTATTATAAATTCCGCATCGCGATGGACATGGGTGAATTGGATGAAGCACGGCGGTATCTGGATATGTTCCGCGTGATTGAGCCGGACAGTATGAGTGATTGTGAAGCTTGTGAGCAGAGCCAGATGGTGCGGTTCTATTACTTGACCGGAGAAGACGAGCAGGCGCTTGCCGTGGCCAAGCCGATTTTATCGGGACGGATGAGATGTGCAGAAGTGCCGCATGTGACGCTCTCACAGGTGCTTTTGCCGCTGTATCGTCAAGGCGAGGTTGATCAAGCGAAGGAGCAGCATCGCAAAGGCTATCGCCTGGTTCGTGATGACCGTGACTTCCTGAAAACGATAGCAGAGCATATCGAGTATTTGACGGTTGCCAATCCGATTGAAGGAATCGGAGTGGTGGAACGTCATTTGCACATCGCATTGGACTATGAGAGCGGATTGGAGCAAATGTATTTTTACGCAGCGATGGTGGGGCTGCTGCAAAAGTTGGATACTTCAAGAAAACTTCGTCTGATTCGGATGCCTGCATCTTTTGAATGGGGTAAACAGGAACGTACGTTAGAAGAGATCATTGCGTACTTCAAACCACTGGCAGAGTCTGCGGCAGCTGAATTTGATCGACGGAACGGGAATGCATTTTATTCGAATTGGATCGGAAAGATCGTTCAAACGGCGTAGAAGAACAGGCGACTGTGGCGAATATTTTATACAGCCCAAACAATGAACGGGTACAATGTTCTTGTTTGAATGGACAGGGGGGATTAGATCGTGAATATGACCCGGAAGGTCATTAATTTTGCACATCGCGGAGCTTCGGGGGTATGTCCTGAAAATACGATGGCGGCTTTCCGCCACGCGTTAGAACTGGGAGCAACAGGCATCGAAACGGATGTGCAGCGTACCCAAGATGGGCATTTGGTGCTGATTCACGATGAGTCGCTGGAGCGCACGACAGGTTGCCCACTGGATGTAAAAGATATTACGCTGGAAGAATTGAATAAGTTGGATGCGGGCAGTTGGTTTAATGAGAAATTCCAAGGCGAGCGGGTACCGATGCTGGATGAGTTACTGGGACTGGCACAGTCCTCGGATACCATTATCAATCTGGAACTGAAAAATAGCATTCATCTCTATCCGGGGATGGAGAAAGAGGTTATTGCCGCTGTGAAGCGTTTTGGATTGGAAGAGCGGGTGATCTTATCCAGCTTCAATCACGAATCGCTCGCGCTCTGCGCGCAGATTGCTCCCGAGATCAAGACGGGAGCGCTATATATTGAGATTTTGGTTCGCCCAGCGGAGTATGCAACCCAATTCGGGGCAACAGCACTTCATGCCTACAAGCAAGTGGTCACACCAGAAGCGGTGTCTGAGGCTTTGGCATTAGGCGTCGTCTACCATCCATGGACGGTGAATGAGCCAGAAGAAATGGAACGTCTGCTGGAGGCCAGAGTGAACGGCATCATCACAGACTATCCTGATCGGTTGGCGCACCTTCTAGCTGTTCACTCTTCCTAAGTGGAAGACACAGCAAAACTACAATTAAGGATTGTATGGAAATAGTTGTAGGCTATGTATTGAAAGAAAAAGACTCTCCTACGTACTCGCTTTCACGAGACGAGGAGAGTCTTTTCTGGCTTGAGCTGAAGAGAATACCATCACGACGTTTTGATTCTGTTCTACTTGATACCGAGTCTCATACGATAGCTGAACAGGATATCCAGTGTCCTGCCTTCAAAATGATTCTCTACCAGCTGGATGAAGCGAGCTATATCGTCATCAAGCGTTCGATTACCAAGTTTGAAAAGGCTCTGAATCCCTCCCTGGCTAAGAGCGAGCCCGGTATAACGAGCAGCATCACATTGCTCACGATTGTGGAAGACAATCTCCCGAATATAGCGAAATTGACCGCTACGGTGCAGATTAGCTAGATGCTGATCCTTGCTCCATTTGTGAGCCTGTTGTTCTACAGGAGCTTCCTGTTTCAAAACGGCATCCGCTTTGGTGATCAGCTCTGTATAAGCTTGCTCGATCTGCCATTGCAGCACTGGAGGCCAGTCACAGTCAAAGGCCGCGAACACGCCGCCTTGAGCCAAGACCCTGCCTGCTTCCCGGAGCGTGCTCTCAGGGTCCATCCAGTGAAAGGATTGAGAACAGGTAATGACGTCTACAGTGCCATCCTCAAAGGGCAGGTTGTTGGAGAACCCGCTTTCGAAGGAAATAGTTCCTGCCATTGTCGTTCCTGCTTTCTCCAGCTTGCGCTGCGCTTTCCCTCTCATGTCCGGGTTAGGCTCGATGCCGACGATTCGTCGAGCGATGTCTTTCCATATGAAGGTTGAAAGTCCGGTACCGCAACCAAGATCGGCAACTAGCTCTACGTTCCGATCCAGATAGCGGCTGATGATTTCCGCGACGAGTGATGGTGCTTCTGGACGGTGCTGATCGTAGTTGTCAGCAAAACCATTGAAACGATCCACATTACTTTGCAGATTTCCCTCAGGGATCATAGGTTCCTTTCCTCCTTAGCTTCGGCGGGCGACCGCGCAAATTCCGATGCTCTGTACTCTTACATTGTACATTTTTATGTGCTTAACCAGCTACTTTCGTGATTTTACAACATCATCGGATTGCGGTAGGAGGAAACTTGCCTACTTTATCATGGAAGCAAGCGCCCACTCCCGCATCATGGAGTCAAGCATTGGACGCAAATCTTCGCGCTGCATGCCCATATGAAGCACCGCTTCCAGATAGCCCGCTTTATCACCGATATCGTAGCGTGTGCCCTCTAGTTCCAATGCGAGCAGTTGATTCTGCAATGCTACTTGATGCAGAGCGTCTGTCAATTGGTACTCACCGCCCGCTCCAGTGGACATGTTTTCCAATATGGAGAAAATAGACGGCTCCAATACATAGCGGCCAATGACGGCCTGCCGTGAAGGAGCATCTGCCGGAGCGGGTTTTTCAACAAGCCCGCCGACTTCATGAATAAGACCATTTTGGTGGATAGAGTCAATAATACCGTATTTACTGACATCCTGTTCTTCTACCGTGCGCACGCCGACCACTTGCTTGCCAGTGGCTTCGTATACATCCATCATTTGCCGAATCGCTGGAGTGGAGGAATTCATAATGTCATCGCCCAGTAACACTGCGAAGGGTTCATCACCAATGAACTGACGAGCGCAGCGTACCGCATGTCCCAAGCCAAGGGGTTCTTTTTGACGGATATAGTGAATGACTGCTTTGCCCCCGATGCTTTGAACCTCACGCAGGAGATCATATTTTCCCTTGCTCTCCAGTACTTGCTCCAACTCTACAGACTTGTCAAAATGGTCCTCGATGGCTTTTTTATTACGCCCTGTAACGATAATGATGCTCTCAATTTCAGACTTGATAGCTTCTTCAACAATATATTGAATCGCTGGTTTATCTACGATTGGGAGCATCTCTTTTGGTAATGCTTTTGTAGCTGGCAAAAAACGGGTTCCTAAACCAGCGGCAGGGATCACGGCTTTTGTAATTTTTCTCATAGAGATTCACTTTCCTTTCAGGATGGGGAACCGAACACCCAGTATCGGCTCCCGATATAATTGATAATCATTCCGGCTGCGGTAGCGATCAGCTTGCTTAAAGCAAGCGGCAGCTCGGTTTCAGTGTGAAGGACTTGCAATAATAAGGAGGTTATCCCCAATACGATGAGGTTGATGACGATAAATTTGAGTAATCGGCCCTTGTTCGTGTTGTTTGCTTGTTGTTTGCTGAAAGTCCATCTGCTATTCAAAATATAACTGTTGGCTGTGCCGCAGCTATACGAAATGATCTGCGCCACCACGACCTGCACTCCGGCCCAAGCCAGCAGCATAAAAATGATATAATCTACGCCCGTATTCACCAGACCTACGATGCCAAATCGGATCATGGGAAGCAGCTGGGCTATGCGACTTTTCATTGGATTAGGCTCCATGACCGGATTTAGGCCCAGTATATACCGCGCTGTTACCGCGCACTGTGCGTCCACCTGAAATCAGGCTGTCGCGGGCTCCTTGCATATACAGAGAATCGCGTTGTTCAGGGACCTTCATAGCATGAGTCGGACCGTTATCGTATTGTCCACCCAGACGTTCACGGACAATGTAGAGTGGACGCGCTTTGGTTTCGTCATAAATCCGCCCAATATATTCACCCATAATACCGAGAATAATCAGAATCACCCCGTTGAAGATCAGGCTGATGCTAATCATGGACGACCAGCCCTTCATCACATAGGAATCGGTGAAAAAGTTAAGAAACAATACATACATTAGATACAGGAAGCCGGACATGGACAGAAGTGCTCCGATATAACCTGCCAGCTTGAGCGGCTTGATCGAAAAAGAAGTGATCCCATCGAGACTGAGCTTGATCATGCGTTTTAGCGGATACTTGGTTTCGCCTGCGAGCCGCTCATCGCGCTCATATTCAACAGCGGTTTGTTTAAAGCCGATCCAACTGACCAGACCGCGTACGAACCGGTTATTTTCCGGCAGCCGTTTCAATTCATCTATGACCTTGCGATCCATCAGACGGAAGTCTCCGGTGTCGACCGGGATATTAATATCCGTTGATGCTTTAAGTACGCGATAGAAGAGGCTGGCAGACCATTTCTTGAAGCGAGTTTCGCCATTGCGTTTGAGTCGTTTGGCGTAGACGACTTCGTAGCCTTCCTTCCACTTGTTAGCCATCT
>NZ_JCAJRU010000232.1:0-7588 GCF_059447605.1 Paenibacillus sp. N119s
GACTTGTATACTTATTTGAATCGTTGAACGATTAGGTTCATTGTACTGTGTTTTGCCAGTAGATTCAATAAGTTTTTGAGATAATATGTTGAAGCCCCTGATCCGTGAGATGTGCGAATCAGGGGCTTTTTTGGTTTGCTGATTCAGCATAGTGCCAGCAGTGGCGCGGTGTTTGATCATACATAAAAATTTCATATGTTCTGGCGCTCGAACTATTTTTTTTGAAAAAATGACGTTCGAGGGCTTGATTTCCTATTGTCTTTTTTAGGTAATCAGGCATTTCAGCTTTGCCAAGCTGCGTGGTTTAAACAGTAACAAAGATGACAGGAATAACACGTAAAAAAACTGTCCATCGTACAGGCGGGAGCCTTACCCCAAGCGTGCGGTTATTTCCGGGTTGCCACGTTCATCCGTGGCTACACTAGCGCCCCAACCAGGTGCAAAGTGAAGCCGGCTTGGCCCCCGTCTACCTACTGTCGTGAGATACAAGCACGGACGGGGGCATGTTGGGCGTGTAGACACATAACCAAAAGCCGAAAGGTGAGTCCAACGTAAGGCAAAACGAAGAACGGCTTGATACGGATGTGACTCCATCCAGAGCCGTGACCGTTCCGAAAAGTACGTGGTGAAGTGCCGTTAGAACCTTGCTGGAAACCGTTCAAGGGAGGTAAGACCACGGTTAGAGAAGCTACTGTATGCTGTGGTGGCAGACTGGTCATAGGAACCGTAACCAGTCCAAGTAATTGAATCAGTAGGCGCAAATGCGCGTGATGGAAACAAAGCCGGGAGCCGTTCCCCGAAGCGTGACGGCAAGGCCATTCCAGGATCACCTTATCCCGTGAATTATCGATTTCCGGGATAAGGTGAACTGTGTCCAACTCGCAAAGGCCATGCCATAACTCGGCATAGCAGTCAACACAAAATTTCAGTTCACCTTAATGTAGGGGTGGGCGTGGGGAGCATGTTTTCAGTCCAAAGGCTTGCGTAGCAAGGCTTCCTTTTTAATGGGTTTGTGGATAGTTTTGGGCTTCAGCGTAGTTGTCCACAGACTTTAAGCTAGTTTGGATAGCGGTAGGCTGTATCTTTTTTAGATACTCTATTTGCAACTTTTCATACAGTGATAAATTATAAATAGGTGTTTGTTGCGGTAGGGGGCGGTGCTACGACTGCATATGTTGCTATTTACACGTACGTGTACGTTTGTGTTTACGTATACGTACGTGTACTGTATACTTAAATTATTAGGATATGAGGAGGGGTATGGGGTGGGGAAGGTGATTTCTTTTGGTATTCAAAAAGGTGGTTCAAGTAAGACGACGACCTCGGGGATCGTAGCATATATTTTGAACCAAGAATACGATAAGAGGGTCTTGGCGGTGGATTTGGACTCACAGGGGAATCTGACTGAGTTATTAACTCAACAGGATATCTATAATTTCCACGAAAGAACCGTTTTTGAGGCTTTAAAAGAAAAAGATGCTCGAAAGTATGTACATAATGTTGTACCTGGTCTTGATCTACTCACAGCAGAAGATCATTTGGCTAGGTTCCCTTCGTGGTTGTATGAGTCGTATAGGGGTAATAGGTCGCTTGTTTTAAAAGAGACTCTACAGAACGTACAGGACGACTACGACTACATTATCATTGATACGCCGCCAGCTCTAGGGGATCAGACGATCAATGCTTTGGCTGCTTCGGAT
This sequence comes from Paenibacillus sp. N119s, assembly GCF_059447605.1. Classification (NCBI taxonomy): domain Bacteria; kingdom Bacillati; phylum Bacillota; class Bacilli; order Caryophanales; family Paenibacillaceae; genus Paenibacillus; species Paenibacillus sp. N119s. Next base: position 1,701 of record NZ_JCAJRU010000232.1, read on the forward strand.
GCAGTTGTGGCTATGTTCGAAGCGAGTAAATTTTGTTACTCTGCGATTGGTCGTTTTTTGGAGACATGCATTCATGTACAGAATTTGGTCAATAAAGACATGAAAATTGCTGGTATACTTCGTTCTTTGATAGACGCTAGACGGACGGACAATAAGGCGTTGGTAGAGCTAATCGAAGAGGAATATGGTGATCTTTGCTTTAGCACTATCATGACTCGTACAGCCGTTATAGGAAGGCTATCTATTAATGGTTTTAAAGATAATCCGGAATTAAATCAAGGATTGAAGCTTTATAGAGAATTTGTTAAGGAGCTGATTGATCGTGTCTAAAATGGACGACTTGAAAAACAAAATTAGAAGCACAGCAGCCAGCAGCGTTCATTCTGAAATGATTGATGGAATTTCGCACGATTCATCTTCGGAATATACGCCCAAGCCGAAGAAAAAAAAGTTTGAAGAACTGCATCAAAGGGATACTGTATGGATTGAAAATGAGCTTAAAAAAAGGCTTGATAGGGCTGGAGCTGAGGGTGGTAGAGGGGAAAAAACTCGAATTCTAAACGAAGCTCTAAGAGTGTATTTTGGATTAAAGTAAACACACACGTATACGTATACGTGTGTGTTTACTTTTCATTCCGCAACAGGGTTTCTATGAAAGTATGCCGAATACAGAGAACAGATGGTGTATGTATTTGCGGAGGACATTGGAGGGTGGTCTGGAGGATTGAAATAGTAGTATAGGGCGCTTTGCGGCACAATACGGAAGGCATGAGATTGAAGGCACCGTCGAATATGATGGGACAGATTACTGTTTAACAAGAATTATAGGTGTAAGTATGAATGGTTTGACTGCCAGGGCAAAGTATTACCCAATCGTAGGAGTAAGTAGATTAAGCTGGCCGTATTGATCAAGAAGGGAAGTTCATCCATTGGATCAGGAGGAAGTGATGATAATGAGTAAGCGTACTATTAATATTCTTTCAATAATTGTAATTGTCTTAGTGATAGGTATTCCGAGTATTGTTTATTTATTAGGTTTGAATACATCATTTCAAAAAGTTGTACTGGATCGTATAAATGTTGATGATATCACTTCGCTTTATATTATTAAGGATACATCAACTGGTGATATTAAAAATGCTGTTGTTACTGATAAAAAAGAAATTAAGAACATTATGAATGAATTCACCAACGTAAAGTTTAAAAAATCGGATAGTATTACATCTTTAAATGATAATTATACTATCAGAGCTCGAGTAAACGGTGAATCCAGGTTTACGATTACTATCTGGAGTAACACAGATATAACTATTTTTGATAAAGAAGAAAAGCATTCAGTTTATGATTATAAGGTAACTAATAAATTCGACTATGAATCACTTGTTAAAAATCTTGAAAAATTGCTCCATTAAAAAGATAATTTGGGATGAAACTAATTTACGAGTCTCTGAAATATAAAAGGCAGGGGGAAACTCTCCCCTCTGCCTCTTTTATTATACAGCGCAATTTGAAGTATATTTTTGTTTAAAAAATTTCCCAACCACTACCAGCCACATGAGCTCTAACTGGCACGCCTGCGCCTGTTACAAAACGAATTACTGTTCCATCAGATAGACTATATTCGAGAAATGGAAACTTGATTTCTAACATATCGTATCTCTTATTAAGTTCAAAGAACTCAATCCCATCAGCCATACCTTCATTTCCTTGTTTGATTAGACTCTCAAGTGCTTCACCAGTTTTTCCAATAGCAAACAAAGATGATACTATTGATGTTACACCCATTGCAATTCCTACAGGTGTAGAAGCAATGAATACAAGTCCTAAAATAGTGGCCCCAAATCCCGCCAAACCAGTCACCAATCCATTCCAGTCGGGATGATTTGTGTCGAACCCACCATTTCGATAAATAACTCTTTGTGCTGAACGCATTTGTGCTAGTTGATCTGCTGTTACAGTTATTGTTGAAGCATACTCACGTGTTCTTGCCATAATATTTAACCTCCAAAGTTTGGTTTACTCGAGTTGAGAGCTGCGCGCTTTAATTGCTCTTCACTTATAGGGTAATTTACATGGTTGTTTAACAACCTAAACGAAGAATATTTCTACATACCTTTTGTGATTTTAGTTTTATAGAAATGAAATATAGGTAGAATACAAAATTTATGTTGTTGATCACTTCAAAATAAACTCTAGAAACTCAAGTGTAATTGCAGATATTGCATCTTCATTTTGTAAATAGATGAATTGGCTTATTCGTAAGATATCTTCTTTAAACAGATCGATGATCTGTAATATAGCTTGTGTATCTTTTTGTTTAGCAGCACTCAATAATTTCAATAGTTCGCGGTCTGAAATAACTTCTGAATCATTTTTCGCTTCCATTTGCTCACCGCCTGTTGGCTGATATGAAGTTGTTCGGCTACTTCAGCTTCAGTTAGACCTTCGAGGTAAAGTTTTTTTATAATCAGTTCTCCTTTTTTGGGCAAACCACTTAAAATTTGTTTGATCCATATTTTTTCTTCAACTAAAGTAGAAAAATTTTCACAGGAAGGATCATTATTATGTAAGGAACATTCCCGATTCCGAATTTTTTTTTCTCGATATTGTAATCTCCATCCAATACGATAAATCTCTCTTTTGAAATATTTGTATACTTCTCCCTCTTTTACCATATAGAGCCCTCCTATCATAAGTATCTATAATATAGGGAGCCTAAAGGTTATTTTTACAACCATGTAATAGATTTCCTAGTGTATTTTCCAATGATGAACATAGGTGAAAATCAAAGAAATCGAGAGAAAAACAGAGATTGGTCAGTGGGCCATGGACAAAACCCTTTCGCTACGCATCTTTTCGAGCCAGAGCCTTTGTAGATCACGACATTGTAGCCTTTCGTGCGCTGCTAGACTTCCTGAATCGTGGTGTTGAGTATCAAAGCGCCGTAAATGCTGTTGTAGAGCGATATAAACGACTTCCAGGTAGCGGAATCTTTTAAGCCTATACGCCCTTTATATCGGACACATATGACTCAGCCTTCGAAGGGGATCCAGGAAAGGAAAGTGCACTATTGAATCTTTTTAACGATGAAGAATGCCGGCAGAAGAGGTAAAAATTCGGTTGCCGAGAGATTGGGATAATGTTCTGAAGCTTTTAAATGAAGTAAACGGTCATGAGCCGCCGAAGGATAAGTTAGAATAAGGGCGTTTTTCGGAAATGGACAGGGGTGGAAAACGGAGCAATCGCGAGAAAAGCAGAGATCGGCCAGATGGCCAAATCTCTGCTTTTTTGTATTGTTCCACGGAAGGCTAATCGGCGCTGAAGGTCAAAAACGGCCGTTTTTGCGGATCGGAGGGCCAGACATGTGCACAAAATTCAGGATTTTATACATATGCCAGCTAAGCAATGCGATAACGCTGTAGTGTGTGGATGAAACTTATATAAATGAGTCCAGGAGATCCGGATTCATTTTAGAGTGTGTTCATTTTTTACGCACTTTCTTTATTAAATATACAGCCAGATAGACTATTGCTACTATTGCTGCGCTTAAAAAGCAAACTAGAAAACCATCCATCTTTATTTTTCCATTAAGTATATATATAGTCAATATTCCAGTTAAGAACCCAACGATCAATATTGTTGCAACATTCTTCAATATTTGACAACTCCTTCTAAAAAAATGTACCAAAAGTGATATATATATGTTATTCTATGTATCGTTATTACAATTATATCATATTATTGGGAGGTAAGTGGTAAAATGAAGAAATTTATATCAGCTTTGATGGCATCTGTTATGCTAATGCTTGTTATCAGCAGTACAGCAGCACTGGCAGCAGCAACGTCAAATGAAGTACAGGGAGAATCAACCTTTGGACTCAGTCAAGAATTGATTAACAAAGCAAATCCTTACATAAAACTACAGTCACAAACATTTGCTTTAAGTGAAGAGGCTTCCAAAAATTTAACTGAAGAGGAACTTGGACTCGTTAATAAAGCTTTAGATTCGGCAAATAATCAAGCGAAGAATATCTCAGGTGATGTAACAGTTACTACAACGGATAGTAACAGTTTAAAGGTAGTACCTACTAATAAATTCTCTACAGCTTCGATTAACACTTCCTCTTATTGGGATTATGAATTATTTTGGTGGGGATACCGTATCTATTTTTCTCATCAATTAATAAATGATATCAAATCAAAAGCCCTTTACGCTGGGGGAATTGGTGCAATATCCGGAGGAACTCTTACCGGTATTCTTTCGTCTTTGGGTCTACCAGGTTGGGTAGCAAGCATTATTGTAGGGATATTTTTAGTTAAAGGTGCAAGCATTGTTTATGCGGATAATGGCAGAGGAGTTTATTTTGATGCATTTTGGATTGGTGATCCTGCTACCCAAGCAATAAACTTCGTTACAGCTAAAGTGTATGGTGCTTGATGCTGTTTAAGTAAAACGCGATAAACGAAACAAAGAAAGCTTCAGGCCTCTTCATCAAGGTAAAAAAGTAGCTCCTGCATTGCCTGCAGGAGCTACTTTTTTACTGAGATTAATTTTGTGCGAATCTTTAAGGACTCTCGGTTCATATTACGCTCTACGATCCTAGCTGTCTCTTCTGGGTCTCCAGAAAACCCCAAGTAATCAGAAACAGAAACCCCAAGCCTATTTTCCATTTCAGCAAGGGCTTTCTCGAATGGATCAACCTCTGTAGGCTGCTGCTTATTTCGTAGTGGAAAAGGTATGATGCGCGCTGCCATTTTCTTTCATCTCCCTTTGTTTTTGTGGTTGCATTCACAAAATAAAATGATCATTGACACCATAAAATATTAATGACTACCCGGCATGGGCCGGGGGCAAGCATTTATTCTATCCGGAAGCCAAGCAGATCAACGAGGTCAACAATCTGGCCGGACGTGTACTGCAACCGGACGAAATGGCTTCTCTCTCGCAGAAGGCTTCAGCAGCTTCTACATCGCATGACCCTGTACTCAAAGTGCTGGACAATGCGCTGAAGGTATTTGACGAAGCCAGCCGTAGAGCTGAACAGGCTGAACGGCAGAAGGAGTGGAGCCGTCGCAAGGAGCGGAAAGACCGGGGCCGTTAGAGTTGACGACGACTACAGGTCTTTTTAAAGTTCCGGATTATGGTTCCTACGAAAGAGGGGGGAAGCACTTTTTCTATGAATGGCTCAACCATGCGGATTTTTCTAAAAGAGCCCTCTTCTTTTTCCTGGGAACCAAAAACGGGAACTAAAAAAACATGACAAAGGGATCAAATGTCTTAATTCTTGGCGAGCTTATTCAGGGTGCGTTTGTATTTGTCTTTGCCCTTCTGTGCGATCCGCATCACCTGTTCGTTGCCGGCAGGCTGGATCTGGTCTTTAGGACAATGCCGCACGCTGGCTGTTTGATCTTTAGTTGAATATTTCATAGGGTGAACCTCCTTTATGGTAGGTATGTATTACAACTGATGTCGCTTTGCCTATTACTGCTCTTCAGACGCCACAGAAGGGCTGTATTACGGATTTTATGTGTTTTTTCTTACAAAAGCAAGGGGATGAATTGAAAACCTCCTAAAACGGACGTTAGGCGGCTTAGAATGCGATGTCTAATCAATGGATCTAAATCAGAAAATTTAGTATGTGAAATAAGAGGTTAGTAGGCAAATGAAAAAAGTCTAGCATGTTTTGCTAGACTCGTGGTAAGCTTTTCCTAGAAAAGCTTTAAAGCCAGTTTCACGGCAACTTTGGGTCGCCAAACCCTAGGCTGCTGTCTGACCGATCTGATCATCGGCGAAACAGGACGCGAAAACATGACTTGTATACTTATTTGAATCGTTGAACGATTAGGTTCATTGTACTGTGTTTTGCCAGTAGATTCAATAAGTTTTT
>NZ_JCAJRU010000233.1:0-7572 GCF_059447605.1 Paenibacillus sp. N119s
GTGCCTCTGCTCTAGGTATTGCTTATAACACGAAACTGGTGAAATTCCCGCCTACTTCTTGGGCCGACTTGGCGAAACCTGAGTACAAGGATCAGGTTAACATCCCCGACCCATCGCTGTCTGGCTCGGCCTTGGATTTTATGACAGGCTATCTAAGTGCTAAGGGCGATGGAGGCTGGACGTTGTTCGAGCAGTACAAGGCTAATGGTGTGGCCATGGCTGGTGCCAATCAGGAAGCACTAGACCCCGTGATTACCGGAGCTAAAGGAGTAGTCGTCGCTGCGGTCGATTACATGACTTACAAGGCTAAAGCCAAAGGCGAGCCGATTGACATCGTCTATCCGACAGAGGGAACGGTCATAAGCCCACGTCCTGCTGCCATTCTCAAGTCCACACAACATGAGCAAAATGCCAAAGCATTCATTGATTATCTGTTGTCAGACGAGGCACAAAAACTAGTAGCGGATGCCTCCCTACTCCCTGGACGTATGGATATCAAAGCTGACAATCGTGCCAACCTGGACGAAATCCCATTGCTGAAAACCAATTGGGAATGGATGGGCGAGCATGGTTCAGACGTGACGGAAAAGTTCACGCAAATGTTCAAATAAGCCGATGGGAAGTTTGTCTGTTAAACACATCAGGGGCTGGTCTCTGACACTTGCTCTGATCGCGCTTCTTTTCCTCATTTTGCTACCATTGCTGCAAATCTTCATCCAAAGTGTCTATGTTGAGGAGAAAATCCAATGGGTGGCGCCTTTTCGAACGTTAGCTGCTTCTCAATTTGTAGGAGTGCTATTCAACTCGATTTGGCTAGGCATCTGTGTGATCGCAGGAACGACCGTCCTTGCACTTCCACTAACCTGGATCATGTCCAACACCCGACTCGCACATTGGCGCTGGTTGGATGTCGTGCTGCTGATTCCGTTTATGACCCCGCCTTATATTGGGTCCATGGGATGGATTCTGTTTATGCAAAAAAACGGGTATCTGGAGCAGTTGTTCCCGGGCCTGCACTTCTTAACATCTTCCTTTTTCAGCCTGGGTGGCATGGTGATGATCATGAGTCTGCATCTGTTTCCATTCCTATATCTGCTGCTGCGCGGAGCGCTGGTGAGGATTAGCGGCAGTCTGGAAGAGGCGGGGGCCGTCATGGGCGGGAGTTTTCTGTACAGGTTCCGTCGAATCATTTTACCCTTGGTGCTATCGGCATACGGAATGGGCGCGTTGCTTATTTTCGTTAAAACGATTGCCGAGTTCGGTACACCTGCTACCTTTGGGCGACGTATCGGGTATGAGGTCATGACTTCTGAAATTCACAAATATATTTCCAGTTGGCCTATTGATTTTGGCAAAGCGACGTCCATGGCCTCGGTGTTGTTAACGGCCTGTCTGCTTATGTGGTATGTGCAATCGGTGATCAACCGAAAGTTCACATACAGACTGGTAGGGGGTAAAGGTTCGCGACCTTCACGTCTTCGCGTATCCAGCTGGACTACAGGACTGAGTGTCACATTTATCCTATTGCTGCTCCTTGCAGCTATTGGTATCCCTTACTTTTCAATTATCGCAGCCTCCACCATGAAGCTGCGAGGAGTTGGATTGGCATGGAATAACCTTACACTCGACTATTATAAGGAACTGCTGTCGTGGGGTTCGGAAAGCATGGAGGCGTTAATGAACAGCGTATTCCTCTCTTTGGGTGCATCGACGCTGGCTGTGGTGCTGGGCACATGGTTTGCGCTTGTCATCGGTGGCTCACGCACGACAATCCAACGGACTGTTGATGCATTCAGCTTGCTTCCGAATACTGTGCCGGGAATTGTTATGGTGGTTGGCCTGATCTTGTGGTGGAACTCGCCGTGGATGCCGATTCCGTTGTATAATACATACGGCATGGTCGTTTTGACGTATGTTATTTTGTTTATCCCTTACACGGTTCAGTATGTCAAAAGCGCCTTTACACAGGTAGATCATACTCTTTTTCAGGCGGGGCAGGTATTTGGCGGGCGTCCGTCTTACATATTCCGCCGGATTATACTACCGCTGATTGTACCGGGGATGCTCGCTGGTTGGATGATGACCTTTACCATCGCTTCACGGGAGCTGGTAGGATCATTGCTGATTTTACCGCCATCCGTCCAGACGTCTGCAACCTATATATTTGCCCAGTTCGAGCAGGGACAGGTATCACTCGGTATGGCAATGGCTGTTATATCGGTTGGGTTGACCACGTTGCTGCTGATCTTAATGGAAAGCTTAAACTCGCGAAGAAAGTGGAAATGATGATGACCAAGCTTAGAATTTGGGGCGGAGCGGGCGAACATGGCCGCTCCTGTTATGTTTTTGAAGGAAAGCAGCATCGTATCATGCTGGACTGTGGCGTGAAAAAGGATGGAACGGGGCAGTATCCGCTTTTTCCACCGCAGATGGCGAAGGGACTAACTACTGTATTGCTGTCTCATGCACATGAGGATCATTCCATGGCGCTCCCCTTACTGTACAAGTATGGATATCGGGGAGAGGTCTGGACGACCAAGGCTACCGCTGAGCAGTTAGGCTCCTATTTTCGCTCCTGGCGTACTTTTGTTGAATCGAGAGGCAGCCAATTGCCGTACAGCGAACAGGATATACAATCCATTACCTATCGCTATCTGGAAGACGAAGCGCCGTCAGGGGTGTGGCATGAAGCTTGTCCGGGTGTGAGAATCCTGTGGGGACGCAGTGGGCATCTGGCTGGTGCAGTGTGGTATATCGTAGAAATGGAAGGGAAGCGATTGTTCTTTTCTGGAGACTACAGCCGTGAATCTGAGCTTCTTGCTGCCGATGCACCAGACTTGTATACGGAGGAGGGTATAGGTATCCTTCCTGAATGCAAGCCTGAATCCACTCTAGTGGACATATCCATCATGGACAATGCCTATGGCATGGATATAGACCCGCAGCCTGTTAAACTGGAGCGGCTGAGGGTCGAGATGGAGCAGATACTATTGTCTGGTGGTCATGTGTTGTTGCCGGTTCCTGCTTTTGGCAGAGGACAGGAGCTGACCGTATGGGCCAGTGAGCAATTTCCCGAGCACACAATAATTATAGAGCCTGACCTATGGCAAGGGTTAAAACAGTTAATTCGCTGGAAAGAGTGGCTGCGACCGGAAGCTCTCGCACGAATATTACATGTGCTAAATAGTAGCAGGGTGTTTGTGCCTCGTGATGCAGCTGAACGAGTAAGTCTGCTGGAACAGAACACGGCTACTATAATCGTAACAAGAGATGGCATGATGGATTCCCCGCAGGCGCGTTGGTATTATCAATATCTGTCGAATACCCGCAACATATTGAACGAGATGGATAGCGAAAAAAACGTTAGGAACAGTGTGATATTGACCGGGCATGCCTCGAATGGCTCTTTTGGAAAGCATCTATTGGAATGTACGGACTCCAATGACATCTGTATAGCTCGGCATTTAATCTACAAGGTGCATCAGGGATTATCGGATGTGAGGCAGATGTTGAAGAATGTACCCAGCAAACAGGTTGTTCTCGTTCATGCACCAAAACTGCAAACCGACCTTGTACGAGATGAGTTAATAAGAGAAGGAAACCATGGACATGGAGGTCCTGCCAGAGTAGTCCATTCTTTGGAGCCAGGCGCAACGATAGAGGTTTAGTATCATCAGATGGTGAATCACTTTGTGCCCTCCTGCATCAATCGGAAGGCATCCACTTCTCCAAGCTTGGTGGAGATGGAACTGCGTCCGGCACTTTTGCGAAGGCGTAGCGGTGTGGCGGTGCGCTTAAGCAGCGCTTTAATTTCCCCAGGCTCCAGTTCCGGTCTCAGTGAAAGGAGGAGTGCGATACTCCCGGTCACATGGGAAGTAGCCATAGAGGTGCCGCTCATTTCATGATGCTTTCCATGGATCCACGACGATCTGATCTTCTCGCCAGGTGCATACACGTCTACGAATTGCCCCCGATTGCTGAAAGGTGCGATACGTCTGTATTTGTCGGTAGCTCCGACTGATATCGTCTGGGAGTAGCGGGCTGGATAGTCAATACTTCGACGTTTGCCCTCATTTCCCGAGGAAGCTACGATTACAATGCCGTTATGATATGCTTTATTCACCATATCAAGCAGTGCCTTGCTGCGCGACTTCATACCAAAGCTCATATTAATGATATCGACACGATTTAATACACACCAGTCGATACCAAGAATGATGTCAGAGACATAGGCGGCTCCATTATGATCGAATGCTTTTACAGGATGAATTAAAGCCCGTGGTGCTACGCCAACCATACCTTCGTCATAATTGGATGCTGCGATAGTTCCAGCAATATGAGTACCGTGACCATTATCGTCATAGGGTAACATGGTCCGGTTCAACAAATTGATACCTCTGGCAAGGGAATAGCGAAGATCAGGATGATGAAAATCGGCCCCTGTGTCGATTACACCGATTCTGACCCGATTCCCTGTCGAGGAAGGCCAAGCCTTGTATGCACGTACCTGTTTGACTCCCCATGGCATGGAAAGACTTTTCTCTGCTTTCGGTATATATGCCGTTTCTGCATGAACCTTAATGCGGGTATCTTCTTCAACGGTAACACCGTGGTGATATTTACCCAGCCTGTCTCCCCCTGAAAGCGGAGCGATGAGAGCACGGATTAGCCGAGCCGGTTGCACTTGTCGTAATCCAGCCAGCTCAGGTTTCAGCTTTTTGAGATAGGATAGACATTCTCGGTATTGGTGAGGCTTATCGAACGTGATAATCTGTTTGTTCCGTCCACTGCCGGACGGCTCCGAAATACCCTCATGCAAACGCTGCAAAAAATCCGGATAGTCCATTTGAGACGGTCCCCCTCCGATGAGCCATGCTGAGGTATTGTATGAGCAAGCGTCAGCTGCGGCATGGGAAACTTGCCCCTTTTTTATGGAAATAGGCCTGCTTGTCGTGTCAAAGTAGCGGTGGACACATACGATACATGGAGAGCATAAGCTCTTGTGCAACAACTTTGGGAGGCCTCTCCCGGAGCGGGTACAGTCGAAGGCGGGGGGAACCCCGTCTTTTTTTACGTGTGCCGTCTTGTGCAGGGGGATTCCTGGAAATTATGACGATACCCATGTTTAACTTGCAATTTGCTTCCAAATAGGTTTTACTTAGTTTTGATAATGGATATGTTAGTATTGCATGTATCGTGTATGCTCTGAAACATGTTCTTGTGAATTACGTGTGAGAGGAAGTGTCCCTAGGTGAGTACACCACTCAACTTGAAGATTGACCCGGAGAAAGTCCATGAGACTCCAATGGTGGATTTGGCATTTATGGTATTGAAAGCAGCCAATACTCCATATTATTACCGTGACCTGATGAATGAAGTCGCCAAATTGCGCGGCTTGTCCAACGAAGAAATTAATGACGTTATTGCTCAGCTATATACTGAAATCAACATTGACGGGCGTTTTGCCTGTGTCGGTACGAATCTGTGGGGCTTGAAACGTTGGTATCCGGTAGATAAATCCGAAGATGCCCTGACGGGTGCCAAGCGTCCTCGTATTATTAACGATGACGACGATGACGACGAAGATGACTACCATGAGGAAGAAGAAACATACAACTCCGATGACGACTTCGATGCAGATAGCGAAGACGAGGATGGCGAGGACGAGCTGTTCGACGGAGAAGATGATGATAGTGACGACGATGTTGTGATTGACGATGAAGACCTCAGTGATGAGGAAGATACAGATGATGAAAATGACGATGAATCGATAGATGACGACGACGATTCACTTCGTTAAGAACAGGCTGCAAGGGGAGATACACTCTCCCCTTTTTCATGACCGTTTTCTTGAAACCCCTGCTGATTTATAGCTTTCAGATAGATTTATTCCAATCTGGATCAATGGGCAAATTAACACAGATAACTTCCTTGACAGCGGATTGGACACGGGGTAAACTATTGCTTGGGCTTATGATTGATTCACTTATATGTTTGTTTTTTTGTATAAAAGTGCCCCGTACTACGGGAGTGCTTTTTTGTTTTTTATAGGGGTGTTTTCACTCATGAAAGAGGGCTAAGGGCGGCGGATTAGGAAAATATAACCGCTGCCTTCTTCATGGATGATAATCCGTGCAAACGGGTTACGATAACATCATAATGTCGCCTGAATTTTGCATCTTATCTAGGAGGGTTTTGAACAGTGACGAAGTATATTTTTGTGACAGGCGGGGTTGTGTCTTCCTTGGGCAAAGGGATTACGGCAGCTTCACTGGGGAGGCTTTTGAAGAACAGGGGACTGAAGGTAACGATTCAAAAATTTGATCCTTACCTGAATGTCGATCCGGGTACCATGAGTCCTTACCAGCACGGTGAAGTGTTTGTAACGGATGATGGTGCGGAAACGGATCTTGACTTGGGACACTATGAGCGCTTTATTGATATTAATCTGTCCAAGAACAGCAATGTCACAACAGGCAAGGTATATTCCAGTGTGATCAGCAAAGAGCGCCGCGGAGAATATTTGGGAGGTACAGTACAGGTTATCCCTCATATTACGAACGAAATCAAGGAGCGCGTGTACCGTGCAGGCCGTGAAGCAGGCTCGGATGTCATTATTACGGAAATCGGCGGTACTGTAGGCGATATTGAAAGCTTGCCATTTTTGGAAGCCATTCGCCAGCTTAAAAGTGAAGTTGGACGCGAGAATGTGATGTATATTCACGTAACGCTCATTCCTTATATTAAAGCTGCTGGTGAGGTTAAAACCAAACCAACTCAGCACAGTGTAAAAGAATTGCGCAGCATCGGCATTCAACCGAATGTTATTGTTTGCCGTACAGAGCATGAATTGTCCTCCGACATGAAGGCTAAAATTGCCTTGTTCTGCGATATTGATGCGAATGCAGTGGTAGAATGCCGCGATGCTTCTACTCTTTATGAAGTTCCGTTGAACCTGCGTGAAGAAGGTTTGGACGAAATCGTAGTTAATCATCTGAAGCTGACAACACCTGCACCAGATATGACTGAATGGGAAGGTCTCGTTGATCGAATCAGCAAGTTGGACAAGACAGTTGAGATTGCTATTGTTGGTAAATATGTTGCGTTGCACGATGCGTACTTAAGTGTTGTCGAGTCACTTTCCCACGCAGGATTTGATGCAAATGCGGACGTAAAAATCCGTTGGGTGAACGCTGAAGAAGTAACGGACGAGAACGTAGCTGACATGCTGAGCGGCATTGGCGGTATTCTCGTACCAGGTGGCTTCGGCGATCGCGGAATTGAAGGTAAAATCAGCACCATTCGTTATGCGCGGGAGCAAAAAATTCCGTTTTTCGGTATTTGCCTCGGCATGCAGGTATCTGTTATTGAGGTTGCCCGTTCCCTCGCTGGTCTCGAAGGAGCCAACAGCTCGGAAATCAACCCGGCTACCGATTATCCTGTCATTGACTTGCTTCCTGATCAAAAAGACATCGAAGATTTGGGCGGTACTATGCGTCTTGGCCTGTATCCATGTAAGCTGGTGGAAGGTTCCCTGGCAGCTGCTTGCTACAACGACGAACTGGTGTATGA
>NZ_JCAJRU010000234.1:0-7459 GCF_059447605.1 Paenibacillus sp. N119s
AGACGATACTCTAAAGAGCTTTTGTGATCGAGAAGGCTACTCGGAGCCCAGTTATAAATAATGATTAACTCGGATACAATATGACAGCAATTGTAGTTGGGAAATAACCCCGGAGCGAAAATACAATTCGAACCAGGTCAATACACTACGAGAATTAAAGAATACTCAAAAATTTGCAACTCAGGAGGAAGAAAAATGAGCAATAAAGAGGAAACTGTAGAATTAACTCAAAATAAAAACCAATATTTAGAGGAATTAGGTAAAGTGTATCAAGAAATCTCACAAAAGATAAAAACTACAACTCATGAAAATACACTAACTGATTATCTAAATCAAAAACTTAATCTTCTAAGAGGTCGTTTTTCTCATTTGGCAAATGAGTTAAAAGGTCATCCTGAGTTAATTACAAATGCTATGATAAATGCATTAGCTATTTATCAAAACATGGCTTTACAACAGCAGAAGACTCAAAAGCAACAAATCCAAATGCAACAACAACTAAATTCGGATTGGTTTAACATTTCCCAAGGTATTGCAATGAAAAACGCGCAAGCTAGAGATAATGCCTGGGCGAAATGGTTTAATAAATAAAGGCTTCATTAGCTGATAATTGCCTTCGTAAAGTGAATATATTGGACCCATGCTCAGCTACCCCCGGATGGTTGGTTAAGATGGGAAAAGGGGTTTAGACTCAAGCAGCTTTATTACGATGAACTGAAACGACAGGTGCTGTATGCACGAAATTATGTCTGCAATGACATTTTTCGTTTTTAGGTACGCCGTACTCGCTGATCCACTGCCAGAATACATCTACTATTCAATCGTGCTAGTTTTACATATTCCAAGGGTTAAAAATCGTCATATCTCGTCAATACTGGTTTATATGCACTTCATGAGATACAACATGGCAAGATGCGTATTAAGGGGGTAACGGGATATGAGGTGGCTTGGATGGCTGCTCAAAAAGGGGATGACCGTGGTGTTGGTCAGCGCGCTGACACTGGCAGTGACCGGTGTGGTCGTGAATGCTTATGTTCAATCGCTGTTGCGGCAATTCAACATTCAGCTGGATCAACAGCCGATATGGGGACTTGGCTGGCTAAAAGGTAGCACTGGTACTGATCAAAGTACAGGTACAAGGAAGAGCAAGACGACAGGGAGTGACTCTGGAAGTGTAACGCCGCCTGATAATGCTTTGCCTGTCATGGGACAGGGCTTAGAAGAAAACGGAAGTGAGACAGGTAGCACATCCCATGACAAGGGCTCTCAGAAGGGGGCCGCGTCGGGGGGAACACCAAGCGGTGAGTCGCGTCAGCAGGCAGAAGGAACAGCTACACCTGAAACGAGTATCGAGGGTCATGATTTGGTCATTACGCCCGACCATCTGATGGAGAAGAAGAACAATTTGCCGGCGGACCAGAAGCAGGAGATTTTTACAATTCTCATGAATAAACTGCCACCGGAAGAGATGCAAAAAATATCAGCCGCGATGGAAGGTGGTCTCACCGAGCAGGAGCTGCAAGATATTCAGCAGGTGCTTGCAAAGTATTTGACCAAAGAGGAATATAACAAGCTGATGGGTATGCTTAAATAATGCATGAATAAAACACAAGAATGTATGGGCAGGGTTAATGCTCAAAACAGGACTGTAGAATCCGCGCCAGGCGCGGATTTTTTTGCGTTCAAGGAAGTAATTGGGGTGTAGTTGAATTCTTTGTAAAAGCTATGTTAAAGTAAACTGTGTTGTGAAAAGGTTAAATTTTTGAAACCTTTTACGTAACTATGCAATGTTAGATAGCGACTATTATCATAGATAAGCCTGCAAAATGGCTGCTTTTATCGTGTAAACCGACAAAAATGAACGCATTTTATAGAGATAAGATATGCTGAGAGGGAGAGAACCATGGAGGTTTCTAAGGGAAAGTTATCACCAGACCACAGGAATGAAAATCCAAGTGTTGGAAGCAATTCTGCTAGCAAAGCAGGCAAAATAGCAACATGGTGGAACGGACGGAAAAGATGGTTGAATTGGACGGCAGGCGGCATTGTAATTGTTGGCGGTCTTATTTTTGCCAGTAATCAATATGTTGGTGCCAATACAGTTCCTTATTATAAAGTGTATGTTAAAGGCGTTGAGGTCGGCAGTATCCTGAATGAGCAGCAGCTTAAGCAGTTATACACAACGAAGAGCAAACAGTATAAAGACAAGTATCCTGGCGTGGAAATGGTGCTCAATACGAGTGCGGTAACGACGAGCACGGAAAAAGCATATAAGGCGGATGTCGACAGCGCAGCTACGCTGAAGAAGCTGGATGGTATGCTGACTGCTTATGCCAAAGGAGTAGAAGTGAAGGTCAACGGACAGACGGTTGGCATTGTAAAGGATAAAGCGACTGCACAAGCTGCTTTAAAGAAGGTGCAGAAGAAATACATACCTGCGGGTGAAGGTACGGCTACAGGCATCAAGGGGCTGGTTCGCAAAACATCCGTGGGTAGTAGTCATGCTAGCGCAAGTACTAAGGCGCCTAAGGCATGGCTGGAGTCTGCCAGTATCCGTGAAAAAATTGCATATGAGCCAGTAAAAGCAGATCCCAACAAGGTGCTGACGGAGGAAGAAGCGGTTAAGGTGTTGACCGAAGGGCGTGAAGCTCCTACAACCTATACGGTGCAGGAAGGCGATTCATTGTCGTCGATTGCTACCAAGTTCGATACGACGGCTTGGGAGATTAAGCAGAACAATCCCGGTCTGCGTGAGTTGTATTTGCAAATTGGGGACGAGTTGAAGGTCACGGCTCCGAAGGTACCTGTCACGGTACGAACGGTAGAAAAGGTCGTCGAGCAGATTGCCATCGAGCCTGAGGTAGAGATTCGCCAGAGCGATGAATTGAAGGCAGGGGCTACGAAAGTCGTTAGACCGGGACAAGCAGGTCTTAAAGAGATGGACTATCGTTTGACCAAAGAGAACGGTGAAGTTATACAAGAGGAATGGCTCGGTCAAAAGGTATTACAGCCGTCTGTTACCGAGGTGGTTCTAAGAGGAACGAAGGTCGAGGGGGAAGGCTCGGGTCAGTTTGCCTGGCCGACTGCGGGTGCAGTCATGACGAGCAGCTTCGGAGGGCGCTGGGGACGTATGCATGAAGGTGTTGACCTGGTCGGCAATCATACGATTCAAGCTTCAGATGAAGGTGTCGTGTCATTTGCCGGTCAGCAGAATGGCTACGGTAATGTCATTATGATTGACCATGGCAACGGCTATCAAACAGTATACGGGCATTTGAGCAGTATAGGTGTTCATGTGGGACAGGTTGTTCAGCAAGGTGAAGCGATTGGTATCATGGGAAGCACCGGACGTTCCACAGGCACACATGTTCACTTTGAGATTCGCAAAAATAATACACCACAAAATCCGATGACGTATTTAAGATAGGATCTCTGTATATACACGGGATTTACATGATCATGGGATCAAGGAGAAAGGCCATGTTTTCTGCATGCTTAACAGCCATGTGCAGACATGGTTTTTTCTGCGTAAAGAAAAGGGTCTGGAAAAGTAATGGAATAGCGTACGGGTATGATAGAATAGAATAAGCATCTTATGTGCGCTAACAAACGAAAGTTAATGATAGATGATGATCCGTGAGAAGAGGTGAACGCTGTATGCAGGGGACGATTCTAGTAGTGGATGATGAACAGCCTATCGCTGATATTTTGAAATTTAATTTGGAAAAAGAGGGCTACCAGGTGATTTGTGCCTTCGATGGAATCAGCGCGGTGGATATCGCGGTTAAGCAACAGCCAGACCTGATTTTGCTGGACCTGATGTTGCCGGGCATGGACGGTATGGACGTATGCCGCGAGGTGCGGGGACATCAGCTCCAGACGCCAATTATTATGCTGACTGCCAAGGACGGGGAAATCGACAAAGTGCTAGGGCTGGAGCTGGGGGCGGACGATTATGTAACGAAGCCGTTCAGCACACGTGAATTGCTGGCACGGGTGAAGGCACAAATGCGTAGACAGCAACGCGGTGTGACAGGCTCACCGGAAAGCCGCCCACAGGAGGATAAGCAGGGGCTGCGCGTAGGCGATCTCTTTTTTGATACGGATATGTATACAGCTTATAAAAACGGAACACCACTTGATCTGACGCACCGCGAGTATGAGCTTCTATATTATATGGCGAAAAATGCAGGTAAGGTCATGACTCGTGAGCATTTGCTTCAAGCGGTATGGGGGTTTGAATACTACGGGGATGTGCGGACAGTAGACGTGACGATCCGGCGGTTGCGCGAGAAGATTGAGGAAAACCCGAGCAAGCCGGAAACCATCCTGACACGACGTGGCCTCGGGTATATCGTTAGCGGGGGCAAAGGTGGCCTGCGGGCATGAGATGGCTGTCCTTTTTTCGCACCATTCATGCCAAGCTGATTATTATCTATGTGCTACTGATCTTGGTGGCTATGCAATTGATTGGAGTCTATTTTGTCAGCTCGATGAAGAACTCTTTGACGAGTAATTTTACGCAGGATTTGCAAGCACGGGCAGAGATGCTGTCCGTGCTGGCGGAGCAGGATCTGAGCGGAAGTGACGGCAAAATGGAAGAAGACAGTGTTGAAAGTCTGCGTGCACGTGTAAATAATTTGTTTGATTTCAGCGGTGCGGAAATTCAGGTGCTGGATGCCAGTGGCAAAGTACTGATTACTTCTCAAGGCTCTCATGCTGACTATGTTGGACGTAAAAATACGCAGACAGTGGTTAGCCGCGCACTCCAAGGAATCCGCGATAACGAGGAATATATGGTGGACGAAGATAACGTCCGCAAGAAAGTCGTCGCCAAGCCTGTCATCAGCCAAGGCAAAATCGTCGGCGCAGTGTACATCGCTGCTTCCATGGCTGAGCTGTACGATACGATGAAACGCATTAACAATGTGTTTCTCTCGGGTATGCTGATTGCGCTCGCGCTGACGGCTGTACTGGGCGTGGTGCTGGCCCACACGATTACGCATCCGATCAAAGTGATGACACGGCATGCAACGGAGGTCGCAGAGGGCAAATTTGACCAGCAGATGCCAGTGTTTGGCGAAGATGAGATCGGTAGGCTGAGCGTGGCCTTTAACTATATGACAGGACGCCTGCGGGAGGCACTGTCGCAGAATGAGGAGGAGAAGGAGAAGCTCTCCTCCATCTTGACCAATATGAGCGACGGTGTGGTCGCTACCGACGATCATGGCCGGGTCATTCTGGTCAATCGCCGGGCCAGCGCTATGCTGGGCGTGAACGAGAATGAAATGACCGGCAGGCATATCGCGGTGCTGCTAGGGATCGATCCCGAGGAAACCGAGGCCCTGTACAGCGGCTCGTCCGCTTCTACGCTCTTGCAGCTGGAGCCGGCTGGTCAGGATGAACCCATCGTCATCCGCGTGACCTTTACGCCGATTCATCGGCGCGAATTTGGCATTACGGGCACGATTGCCGTGCTCCAGGACGTGACAGAGCAGGAGGAGATGGAGACGACGCGGCGGGAATTCGTAGCCAATGTATCCCATGAGCTGCGCACACCGCTGACGACGATCCGCAGCTATGCGGAAGCGCTGGATGAAGGCGCGATGAGTGAGCCGCAGCTCGCAGAGCGTTTTGTGGGTGTGATCCGCAACGAGACGGAGCGTATGATCCGGCTGGTTACAGATTTGCTGCATCTATCGCGGCTCGATTCCAATGAGGCACCTTTGCGGATGCAGCCTGCCGATGTAATGGAGATGCTGGACGAGGTTGCGGATCGGTTTTCGTTTCAAATGAAAGAAAAGCACATTCGCTCAGGCATGTTCGTAGAGCGGGGGATTGGCAAGGTCGTGATCGACCGCGATCAGATTGATCAGGTGCTGGACAATTTGATGTCCAATGCATTGAAATATACGCCAGAAGGTGGAAGTATTCGGATTGAAGCCCGCCGCAACAATGAGGGCATGCTGGCTATTTCGGTACAGGATACTGGAATTGGCATTCCGAAAAAAGATCTGGACCGGATTTTTGAACGGTTTTATCGTGTAGACAAGGCGAGATCGCGCAATATGGGTGGCACGGGACTGGGTCTGTCGATTGCCCGGGAAATTGTAAAGGCCCATGGAGGCCAGATTTTCCTGGAGTCTGAATATGGCCAGGGAACGTGTACGACCTTTACGCTGCCTATGCCGGGTGAGGGGAGGGAAGCACAGTGAAGGAACGTTTGAAGTCCTGGACGCTTGTTTTGCTGGTAGCTTCCAGCCTGGTTCAGACTTATTTTTTGATCTATCGTCTTCCGGGCAGTGATTCTGTACTCACTTCAGAAACGAACTATGTTAAAACTGAAAGCATGGGGCAGGAGAAAAAGATTGAAAACCTTGTATTTCCTGATAGGATGTTAATTCATCAAGGTGAGAAGAAGCATACCGTTTTTTATCCGGGGGTTACTTTTTACGATTTAATTTATAGACGGCTGGAAAGCCGGAGTTTTAATAATTTCCAACGTCGGAGTATCCAGTCAGCGGACTGGGCACGGATTCGCAGCGAGAATGAGGGGATTGAACTATCATTTTCAGGCGGGGTCCCGGTTTCATTATTGGAACGGGTCATGCGTCTGACGCCGGATTCGGTATTTCAGGGAGAAACCATTAACCGCATCTGGATCTATATCGACGAAAAGAATGCCAAGCCGCATGCGCTCTTTTTTAGTGCCAGAGGCGATGTGGTGTATGAGGCGAACCAGTTCGATATGACGGTAGAAGACATTCGGCAGCACGTGAATTTTGGGGAAAATGCTCCGTTGTACAAGCTGGTGAATAATCAGTACTACATTCCTGTGAATGACCTGGAGACTGTACAGCCAGTGGTATATGCCGGGTTGTTTACGACGGAACAGATGCAGCGGAATTTATTTTTTGATCCGGGCATTACGCGCAATATTCAGGAAAAAGATGGTTCCCAGATTTATACAGATAGCAAGCGTAGCCTACAGATCAAGCAGGATCAACGTTGGATGAGCTATACCGATCCCAGTGCACCGGGTGCGGATGGAAGCAGCCCGATTAGGGACGTGTTGGCCGCAGTGGATTTTGTGAATCAGCATGGCGGCTGGGATGCTTCATATCAGATGAAATTGAGAAGTAGCGATGAAAATCGCACGAGTGTGATGTTCCAGCAGTATTATGGTGCTTATCCGGTGCTGGACACGCCATCGTTCCGGTTTGGTACGATTTCATTGCAGATCCAGCAGGAAACGGCATCTGTCTATGACCGTTCGCTGCTGTACCTCAAGGGCGGCGAGCAATCGTCGAAGAAAGTATTGCTGCCCGGTGGCGAGGCCTTGGAGAAGCAACTGCAAACGGTGGGCGAAGGCAAGACGATTAGAGATTTAGCTCCTGTATATCAACCGGAGCTGATCAATGACGGGTTGAAGCTTGTCCCTGAGTGGCGTGTTACGTTC
>NZ_JCAJRU010000235.1:0-7431 GCF_059447605.1 Paenibacillus sp. N119s
TTCAGCAATGACAGGGGCCGCTCCGGTTCCTGTACCGCCACCCATTCCCGCGGTTACGAATACCATATCCGCGCCTTTGAGCGTATTCATAATGAGCTCACGCGACTCTTCAGCCGCTTTTTTACCCACATCAGGGTTAGCCCCGGCACCGAGACCGCGAGTCAGCTTATCACCAATTTGAAGCTTATGCTCAGACTTCGCTAAGTGAAGTGCCTGGGCATCTGTATTGACGGTAATGAATTCTACACCCTGAACTCCATTTTCGATCATTCGGTTAACTGCATTGCTGCCGCCGCCTCCGACGCCGATCACTTTAATTTGAGCCAAGCTCTCCATTTCAAAATCAAATTCCAACATACTATTCCATCTCCCCCTCAATGTGCATGGATGGCCCGTCCATGATTGGCATAATTAGCAATGAACGTTATATAAATTCACTGAACATATTTTTTAAGCGTTCAATCAACCCCTGCTTTTGCTCGCCTTCCGCAATGGGACTGCTGCTCTTGGTTCGGTTAGTCGGCTTCTTGGTACTACTGCCACTGTTGCTAACACTAGTCGATCTCCCGCGATAGTAACGGATAGCATTATGCAAGATACCAACTCCGCTCGTATATCCCGGATCCCTTACACCGATAAAATCAGGTACAGCGATCCTTACAGAAGCGGCCAGTTCGCTTTGTGCCACCTGAAGTACACCAGGCATGGAGACGGTGCCTCCGGTAAGTATATAACCCCCCGGAAGCTCTGTGTAACCCAAGCGCTTAACTTCCGCCTGAATGAGTTGGAAAATTTCCTGTACTCTCGGCTCGATAATAGCAGCCAAATCCTGTTGGTTGAACTCCTTATCTACATTGCTGCCGATACGGGTCACCTTAAAGACAACATCGGCTGCTGCATCATCATACCAAGCGCAGCCGTATTTGAGTTTAACTTTTTCGGCTTGATCGGTAAGGGTTCTCAGTCCGTAGGCAATATCATTGGTTACAAATTCTCCGCCGATGGGGAGTGTTGATGTGGCTACAATCGTTCCTTCCTGGAAAATGGCCACATTCGTAGAACCTGCACCAATATCCACTAGCACGGAACCCATCACCTTTTCATCCTTCGAAAGAGACAACTGTCCAGCTCCAAGGGGCAGTAAGACGAGATCTTTAATCCTTAAGCCGGCTTTCTCAACGCAGCGCAACAGATTATGTATTGGGGTCTTGCCTCCAGTAACAATCGTAGCCTCTACTTCGAGACGAACACCGATCATACCACGAGGGTCCTGAATTCCTTCAAGACCATCCACGACATACTGCTTGGCTACCACGTCAATAATTTCCCTCTCCGGTGGTACGGCGATTACTTCCGCTGCCTTCAGTACACGCTCAATGTCCTCTTCACCGATTTCGCGGTCCTCGTTGGATACGGCTACTACGCCATGACTATTTTGCAGACCAATATGATTGCCTGAAATCCCCACATACACTTCTGTTATTTGAATACCAACCATGCGTTCTGCGTGATCCACGGCGTTACGGATTGATTGCACGGTTTGATCAATGTCTACAATTGCACCTTTGCGAATCCCTTCCGAGTCGGCAGATCCAACTCCAATAATATTAAAGGTTCCATTATTCATTTCCCCAATAATAGCCCGAACTTTGGATGTACCGATGTCCAAACTAACAATGATGTCATTGTTGCTCAAGTCTGTGGCACCTCCTGACTCCAAAATGAATTTCGTTCTTTAAACACACTCTGTACATATTCAACATACTCCATGCTTTCCCTCTTTTTTCTACAAATTTTTTAGAAGCCAATTTATGGTTGCAGTCACATAAAAATTTGAAGAAAAAAGAAGGAGGCAAGTCTATTACCCATAAAATCAATTCTAGCATTTTTTCACATCACTGAGTAGTATCTTTTTCTTGGCTCTCTTCGCTCGTATCTGGTTTGAAGGGAACGTAGGAATCCGCCTCCAGCATTGTGATCACACCAGGATCTTCTGTTTCTAGTACCTGGTTCAAATAGCTAATTTTAGAGTTCAACAGCGAAACGGTTGTAATAACTTCAAACTGGGAACGCGTGTACATTTTTATACGGTCTGGAAAAGAAGGAATCGGTGCAGGTATGATTTCCGAGATATCAGCTGTCCATTCTCCCGGAATGCGTGATAATGCATCACACAGCTTCGCTTTGTAGGGATCATCTGATTTCCATTTAGTCAAAATAGGCTTCTCGACCGCGATCCCACTGCTTCCCACACCCACGCTTGTCCCATTCGCTAGAATAGCACGCAGGCTCCCGTCACTTTGCAATTCGTAAGCTACCGTAGCAAACTCTTTAATGTGAATCGTAATGATACCTGGAAACTGCTTGTCCACTGTGACTTGCTGAATCGACTGAATTTCCCGCAGCTTCTCAGAGACGTCGGATGCACTGACTCCGAAATATTGATCTCCGACAGCCAGACCACTTCGATTGAGAAGTTGCTCCCGGGTCGAAAATACATTACCATCAAAACGAATTTCAGAAACCTTACTCAACGAAGAACGGAAAAAGAGAACAGCGAGCAGGGCAATAAACAACAAAATGAGAAGAATAGCAATCTTCCGGCTTGTTCTTTTTTTCGTTCTGTTCTTTTTAAGAACAGGTATTTGAGCATTTGGCATAGCTTCTCTCCACAAAAGCCCTTTGTCCCCCCGTTAACGGAGGGACACTGTAGGCATTAATTTACGAAATCCAGTTGCTCGGGCACCGGAGACTGACGACTCATTTGCGCACCCAATCCCTGGAAAAGACGTTCGATCCGGTCATACCCTCTGTCAATGTGGTGAACCTGCTCAACAATAGTACGTCCTTGAGCGGCTAGACCGGCTATAACCAGTGCAGCCCCTGCCCGCAGATCGGTAGCTTCTACTGTAGCCCCGTACAGACGAGAAACCCCTCTTATAAAAGCAGCATTCGCATCGACCGTAATATCAGCACCCATTACATTCAGTTCATCCACATGCTTAAATCGGCTTTCGAAGACAGTTTCTTTCATAACACTGAAGCCATCCGCCAAAGAAAGCAGGACCATGACCTGAGACTGCAAATCCGTCGGAAATGACGGGTAAGGAGAGGTGACGATCCTCTCTACCGCTTTGGGACGGCTCATACAACTTACGGTCATTATATCATTCAGGATGCCGATTTGAACACCAGCCCGCCTGAGGACGTGAATCAGAGCAGACAAGTGGGAGGGATTGCAGTGTGTCAACGACACACTACCTCGTGTAGCAGCGGCTGCGATCATAACCGTTCCAGCTACTATGCGGTCAGGAATGACCTCATACGTACATGGATTGAGTTGACTGACCCCCGTAATTGTAATGGTGTCTGTTCCGGCACCGATAATGCGGGCTCCCATGGCATTCAGAAAGTTTTGAAGATCCTGAATCTCCGGTTCCCTCGCTGCATTGGTAATTGTTGTTCGTCCTTCGGCCAGCGCCGCAGCCATCATAATATTTTCCGTTGCTCCTACGCTCGGAAAATCCATGTGGATGTCTGAGCCGATCAGCTTGCGTGCTCGAAACGTAATTTGCTCGTCTTTCTCCTCGATCTCTGCCCCAAGAGCTTTTAATCCCTCCAGGTGTAGATCAATTTTGCGCTCGCCGATCGCGCAGCCTCCGGGCTGGTAAATGGAAACTTCTCCATATCTAGCGAGCAACGGTCCCATTAGAAAGATAGATGACCGCATTTGCTTCATCAAATCCTCAGGAATTTGGAACGTTCGGACGGACGATGTATCCACATATACCGTTTCCTCTTCATGTCGGCATGTGCAACCAAGTCTTTCTAGGATGTGCAGCATGACTTTAATGTCTAAAAGATGGGGGACATTCCGAATTTCCACCTTGCCTTGGGCAAGCAAGCTTGCTGCAAGAATAGGCAGTGCCGCATTTTTTGCCCCATGGATACGTATGGTGCCTGACAGGGGACGGCCTCCCTCAATCACCAATTTGTCCAATGTATCACCTCCGAGTTTACCGCTCACCCACTACGAAAACCTCCGGAACTAGCTTGATGCCGGTTTGAGATGATATTGTACTTTGAATATGCTTCATTAGGGTAAGCACGTCCTCTGCTGTCGCTTGGCCGGTATTTACAATGAAATTAGCATGCTGTACAGATACCTCAGCGCCTCCTGCCTTCAAGCCTTTGAGACCTGCGCTTTCAATAAGCCGGGCAGCATAGTCTCCTGGTGGATTACGGAACACGCTTCCTGCACAAGCTAACTGTAGCGGCTGGGTCAGCCTACGGCGGTCTTTAAAAGCCGCAAGTGCTGCTGAGATTTCCTCTCGGTCCCCCCGCTTCATCTGGAACACTGCCTCTGTCACCATTCCACGTTGCTCATGCAGCACGGAGTGACGATAGCTAAAATGCATATCCTCGGCATTGTACACAGCCAATTCCCCTGTATCCAGCACAATCTCAGCGGACTGGAATATTTGTGACACATCAGACCCGTGGGCACCGGCGTTCATGTAAACAGCCCCACCGACCGATCCTGGGATACCACCAGCAAATTCAAGGCCCGACAGCCCTTGCTTGCTAGCCATAACACACAGTTTGACCAGTGAAACGCCTCCACCAGCAACGATCTGTTCATCTTCGAAACGAACATAATCAAATCCTGGTCCCAGCTTGATCACCAGTCCCCGAATCCCTTTATCAGAGACGAGCATGTTAGAGCCGCGCCCCAACTGCATCCAGGGAATTCCGTGCTCGCTAGCCAGCTTCAAAAGCCTTGCCAACTGCTCTTTGGTATCCGGGATCACAAGAGCATCCGCAGGGCCCCCAATCTTCCACGTCGTATATTTGGACAGCGGCTCATGCTCCAGCACTTTTCCGATATCATGCTCCGCTAATAATGGCATCCATTGCTGCATTGTACTGAAACCTCCTTGTTGCTTGCCCCGCACAGTTATAAGGCTCTCACCTGACAACCGGCAGCCTGGGTGATGGTCACAATCTATAGGGTATCCTATGTAAATACCGTCCGGTGTGTGACAACCGCCCAAATCTGCGCTGCGGACTACCTTTTATGGGCAAGACGCTCCATTTCTTTTACTAAAATATTTGCTGAGTCAGGTTTGCCAAGCGCAGATGCCAACTCCGCCATCCGGCTCCGCCTTGCCTCATCCTTCATAATTTCCGCTATAGATTGAAACAAAGCCGGGCCACTTAATTCCTTTTCTGTGATCATGACCGAAGCCCCTGCCTTTTCAAGTGTACGAGCATTAGCTTCCTGATGGTTATTCGTCACATTGGGTGATGGAATCAAAATGGACGGAATGCCCAATGAGGTAATCTCTGCCAAGAAGGACGCCCCGGCGCGATTAACGATTAAAGAGGTACAAGCCAGCACCTCGGGCATATTGTGAATATAGGGAAGCACATGTAAATGATTGGGCAATGAGCCGATCTGATTTCGGATGCTTTCCAGCGTTTGCTCATAATAAGATTCGCCAGTTACATATACAAAATGGACGTCTTTCAGTTGCGAAAGTTGCGGCACCATTGCAATCATGGCATCATTAATGGCCTTCGCCCCTCTGCTGCCGCCAACTACCAGGACAACCGAGCTATTCATCGGAACCCCTATAGTAGCAAATCCCCGATCCCGGTTAGCCAAACGAACTGTTGTAGCACGCGGATTCCCAGTGTATAGTACATTTTTAGCTTTGGGAAAAGCTCCTTCCGAGCCTTCAAAGCTAACAGCCACTGTATCCACATAGCGACTCAAAAATGCATTGGTCAGCCCAGGAATCGCATTTTGTTCATGAATTATGCTGGGTATTCCCAACTTGGAAGCTGCATAGACGACAGGGCCGCATACATATCCCCCTGTCCCAATAACGATATCTGGCTTAAATTTCTTTAATAATGCTTTGGACTTGCGAACTCCTTTGAAAAAGCGCATGATCGTTTTTATATTTTCCACAGACAAGCTGCGACGAAATCCTGTGATATCAATAGCTTCAAACGGGATTTTTTCCTGAGGAACCAATTTACTTTCAAGTCCTCGTTGACCGCCAATGTATAAAAATTCAGCGTCTGGATCTATTTCTTCGCACTGTCTGGCTACGGCCAATGCTGGATAAATATGCCCTCCAGTACCGCCGCCGCTCAACACGACGCGCATAAACGTTCACCTCGCATAACGTGATAAATTCAATAAAATGCCCAAAGCAGTTAGCATTAAGGTCAATGAAGAACCTCCATAGCTGATTAAGGGCAGTGTTATTCCTGTTACCGGCATTAGTCCGATAACAACACCAATATTAATAACGACCTGTACCGCAACCATCCCGACAATTCCCACCGCAAGCAAACTGCCATAGGTATCCGGAATGGTTATAGCGACACGCATCCCTCTCCAAACAAGGACCAAAAAAAGCCCCAGCACGGTCATTCCGCCGATAAAACCAAGCTCCTCCGCCAATATGGAAAAAATAAAATCCGTCTGTGGCTCAGGAACGTAGCTGTATTTTTGCCGGCTCATACCGAGCCCCAGGCCGGCCAATCCACCAGGACCAATAGCATATAGCGACTGAATTATTTGATAACCCGCACCAAGCGGATCTGACCAAGGGTCCAAAAACGCGGTAATACGCTGTAGCCGATAAGGGGCAGCCGCAATCAGTGCAGCAAACCCCACTGCCCCCGACAAGGCCAGTAGACCAAGATGCTTCATACGTGCGCCTGCGGTAAATACGATCAGCATGGATGCTCCCATCATTACCGTGCCTGTGCCCAAGTCAGGCTGGAGCATAATAAGCCCAAAAGCCAGCCCCATCAGCCCAAGCGGAGGCAACAGGCCGCGCGTAAAAGAGCTAATATCATAGTCAGAACGACTGAGCCATTGAGATAGAAATAGAATCATGCCTAGCTTCATAAACTCGGAAGGCTGAATGCCAAAAGAGCTAATACCGAGCCAGCTTCGTGCCCCGCCTCTTACTACACCAATGCCTGGGATTAAAACGGCGACTAGTAGCGCCAAACAGATCAACAATACGACCTTGGCATATTTCTGCCAAATCCGATAGTCCGTTCTGGCAGTAAAGTACATGGCTACAAGGCCGAGCCCCGCAAACAGCAATTGCCGTTTAACAAAATAGTAGGAGTCCCCGTACTCGTGAAAAGCGAGGACGGCGCCCGCGCTGTATACCATAACCATGCCGATGGCTAACAAGCTTACAATACAGACGAAAAGCCATATATCTGGCGCCGGACGAGATTGTTTCATCAGGAGGCCACCCCTTGCATAAAAGTAGGGGCTTATCCAACCCCCCTACTTACAATTTATGCGCCGCCTCTTTAAAAATACGTCCACGCTCTTCATAGGATTGGAACATATCCCAACTTGCACAGGCAGGTGAGAGTAATACCACGTCT
>NZ_JCAJRU010000236.1:0-7412 GCF_059447605.1 Paenibacillus sp. N119s
TAAACACCAGGCCGATAAATAGTGCACCAACAATGGCACCAATGACGAACTGCGTTTGAAGCAATGGACCGTACACATAGATAAAAAAGGGCCCGACGAGCAAAAGGATCGTAAAGAGTATGTACAGCAAATGTTTTCTCAAGCCCAGCTTGTCAGATAAGTAACCAAACAGGGGCTGCATGATCAAGGCGACGATGGAGTTCGCCGCATATAGAAATCCTGTGTAGGTTTCTGAAATCCCCAGGCTTTGTCCCAGCCAAATGACAAAAAAAGACATGGCGGCAGACCATGTAAACAGATAAGCGAAATTAAAAACACTTAGAGACCAGTAGTTACGTTTTGCTAAATTCATGTTTAAGCACCCCTTCAAATTGTAGCCGCTCAATGGATTGCATACGTCTTTAAACATTGTCTGTACTATTCATTGTAAGGATGACTGCATTGAATCCATAGGGTATTTTCCCAAGATTTCCTGTGCTTATTGCAATCAATTGCTAGATGGGGTATACAGAGCTTTTATTATCTTGTAAGAATTAAGTCCTACGTGTAAAATTATTCATAGTCCATTAGGCTCATTTAGTAGGAGGAGAAACATGATAAGAAGTAGAGTGGTTCCTTCGCAAGTACAAAGTTACTTGAAATCGTGAACGTATATAGAGTATTGTGTAATGACGAGTTGTCGCAGCCAACTTCTTGAATAACGTTCCTACACCGATCGGGGAGGGGGGGCAGATAGCTAACCCTACCTGGTGCTGCTATGCCCTATTAAGATGTACTACACAAAAAAATGAAAATGAATGATAACAAAATGTTGTGATTTCATGGTTGGAGGATTTATTATGTCAAAAAGTGTTTCTTCGTCCTTTATTATTATTATAGGGTCGATGCTATTTGCCTTATTTTTTGGTGCAGGGAATCTAATCTTTCCACCTATGCTGGGTCAACTGGCTGGCCAGAATGTATGGATAGCCAATGCGGGTTTTTTGGTTACCGGAGTTGGTTTACCGTTACTAGCCGTTACAGCCTTTGTCTTTTCGGGCAAAAGCAACTTGCAAACTTTAGCGAGTCGTGTACATCCCGTATTTGGTATTGTTTTTACAACGGTTCTTTATCTAGCCATTGGTCCTTTGTATGCAATTCCGAGAACCGGTAGCGTGTCTTTTGAAATTGGAGTAAAACCTTTTTTTTCTAACCATACAGATCATCCTGTCGCACTTTTTGTATTTACTATTGTCTTTTTTGGAATTGCATGCTTGTTATCACTTAACCCTACAAAAATTATCGATGTCATCGGGAAATTTTTAACACCTATTAAATTGACATTCATTGGAATACTTGTAGTTGTAGCTCTTATTCACCCCATAGGAGCATTCCAAGCACCGGCCGAAGGTTATACTTCGCACGTCTTTTTCAAAGGCTTTCAAGAAGGGTATTTAACATTGGATGCTCTTGTAGCCTTTATTTTTGGGATTATCATTGTGAATGCCATTAAGGAAAGAGGAGTTACTAGCAAAAAAGAGCTGATGATTATTTGTGCCAAATCGATAACCATTGCGGTTATCCTCTTAGCTTTTATCTATACGTCTCTTGCCTATATGGGAGCTTCCAGCGTTGAAAAACTGGGTGTTTTAGAAAATGGTGCTGAAGTGTTAGCCAAGGTTTCCTCCTATTATTTTGGATCTTACGGTTCAATTCTATTAGGCTTAATGATTACAGTAGCGTGTTTAACGACAAGTGTAGGGCTTATTACGTCCTGTTCTTCCTTTTTTCATACATTTTTTCCTAATGTTTCTTATAAAAAAATTGCACTCTTGCTATCTATATTTAGTATCATTGTAGCCAATATAGGTTTAACACAGCTCATTAAGGTTTCAACGCCAGTGTTAATCGCAATATATCCTATTGCTATTTCTCTAATATTTTTAACATTTTTGCATTCCGTATTTAAAGGAAAGTCAGAAGTATATCAAGGCAGTTTGATTTTAACCTTTATTATTAGTCTATTTGATGGTTTGAACGCTGCGGGAATAAAAATCAAAGTAATTAATGACTTTTTCACTGAGTTTCTTCCATTATATGATGTGGGATTAGGCTGGTTAATTCCCTCTGTTGTAGGTGGAATAGCAGGCTATATACTTTACTATATTAAGCGAAGAAAAATTGTCCTCATACTTATGAAGCCAAAAAAATAAAACAAAAAGAACGGACGGAGAACTTGATTTTCCGTTCGTTCTTTTTTTGTAACTTCTTTACTGACTGTTATACTCATCAAAAACTTATATTTCAGTCTGTTATATAAGGGACAGAAAGCGCCTGATCTGCATCATATTGCTTGCGGTATTGTGAAGGCGTCAGGCTGTTCCATTTTTTAAAGGTTGCAATAAAATAGCTTAGATTCTCAAAGCCAACATCCAGCGCAATATCAACTACTTTGCGGTCACTTTGCTCCAGCAGCCTGCAAGCCTTCTGAATCCGCTGATAATTGATATATTCAATGGGACTCTTCTGCACCATCTGCTTGAAAAAACGGCAAAAATGCCCTTCACTCATCCCGATCTCATCTGAGATTTCTCGCAAACGAATGGGTTCATGCGCATGACTGTTGATGTACGCTAGTGCTTTTTTGATCCGTTCGACCTTGTTGCGTTGACTGGCCATAATCACGTCCTCCCCGTTAGCTGGAGTCATGTGCGGAAATAGGCAGGCGATTATGTTATAAAGCTGCGCTTTGGTCGCTAGTTCACGGGCAGGCGCATTCTGTTCATGATTGGTGATAATGCATTTCAACGCCTTCAGTAGCTCCTGCTCCCAAGGGTGCGCACCGCGAATGTGAGGGGGAGGGATGAGCTTTTTATTGATAAATGGTTCAATGAACTGTGTCTGCACTGTATCATGCGTGCGGCTGTGCAGCATGTCGGGGTGAAATACCACCGCAGAAAATACACAGCGGCTTTTTTGTAAATAACCGGCGTGGAGCTCGCCGCTGTTTACAAAAAGGGCTTCACCTTCGCTAACCTCTGTATAGACCATATCCGTCTGAAATATGGCGCTCCCCTGTTCCACGACAATAAACTCCATTTCTTCATGCCAATGGGACTCCAATATACTATTACCGTTCAACTGTTCTACGCTAGGATATACGCTGACCGGATACATGGGATTGCCGTGAATGCGGTTTTCTCGTAACATTTCCCTTTGCATTTCAATGATCCCTCTCTACAAACTGGTTTATATAGAAAACATCAAAATATTGATACTAAACATCAAAATAACGGAAGTAAACCCTTACATAAATCAATATTATTATAGTAAGGATTTCGAAAAAATCCAATAAGCAATATGAATATGGGATCAAGAAATATAAAAGTCGAGATGGAGGAAGCGACAGATGAAATTTACTGATGGCTATTGGTTGGTTCGCAAAGGCTATGAAATACAAAATCCTGCAGATGTCCGTGATATTGTTACGGACGATGCTTCCATGACGGTATATGCAGCAACCCACCGGATCGAGCACAAAGGGGATACGCTGAACGGAGCGTTACTGAAAGTGACCTACAGCTCTCCCATGCCGAATGTTATTCGGGTGCGTCTGAACCACCACAAAGGACGCGTGCAGCATGGGCCGGATTTTGAAATTCACACCTTGCCGACAGAGGTGGATATTACGGTAGGCGAGGACGTAGCGGTGCTGAAAAGCGGCGATCTAAGTGTGCGAGTAGGTCGTGGAAAGGGCTGGGACGTAGGTTTTTATGTCAAGGATCGTAAAGTTACAGGTAGTGGACATCGGGGACCCGGCTACATTACAGACCCACAGGACCGGCCTTTTTTCCGGGAACAGCTGGAGCTGGGTATCGGGGAGTATGTATACGGTCTCGGAGAGCGTTTCACTCCGTTTGTGAAAAATGGTCAGGTCGTTGATATCTGGAATGAAGATGGCGGGACTAGCAGCGAACAGGCATACAAAAACATTCCATTTTATTTATCCAATAAAGGGTACGGTGTATTCGTCAATCATCCGGAAAAGGTGTCCTATGAGATTGCCTCGGAAAATGTTTCAAAGGTACAGTTTAGCGTTGCTGGCGAATCGTTGGAGTATTTTATTATCGGGGGGGCCAATCCTAAGGAGGTATTGGACAATTATACCAAGCTGACAGGCAAGCCTGCATTGCCACCGGCCTGGACCTTTGGTTTGTGGCTGACTACTTCGTTCACGACCGATTATGATGAAGCGACAGTAAATCATTTTGTGGACGGGATGGCTGAGCGAGATCTGCCACTCTCGGTATTCCATTTTGACTGCTTCTGGATGAAGGAATACCAATGGTGCGATTTCCAGTGGGATCAAGAAATGTTCCCAGACCCGGAAGGGATGTTGCAGAGATTGAAAGCTAAAGGGCTCAAAATTTGTGCCTGGATTAATCCGTATATTGCAGAAAAGTCCATATTGTTCGATGAAGGCATGGAGAATGGCTACCTGGTCAAAACAGCCGATGGCAGTGTGTGGCAATGGGACATGTGGCAGGCGGGAATGGGGCTGGTTGACTTCACGAACCCGGCTGCTGTCAAGTGGTACCAGGATAAGCTGAAGGTGCTGATCGATCAAGGCGTGGACTGTTTTAAAACTGACTTCGGTGAACGTATTCCAACAGATGTAGTTTATTATGATGGCTCTGATCCCATGAAAATGCATAATTACTATACGCATCTGTACAACAAAGCTGTGTTTGATGTGCTGGAGGAAAAGCTGGGCAAAAATGAAGCCGCATTATTTGCACGTTCTGCCACAGCCGGGGGACAACAGTTCCCGGTTCACTGGGGCGGAGACTGCTCGTCCACGTATGAGTCGATGGCAGAATCATTGCGAGGCGGGTTATCGCTTGGCTTGAGCGGTTTTGGCTTTTGGAGCCATGATATTAGCGGCTTTGAACTAACGGCTGCGCCGGACTTGTACAAACGGTGGGTACAGTTTGGACTGCTATCCTCCCATAGCCGGCTACACGGAAATGTATCGTACCGTGTTCCGTGGCTGTTTGACGAGGAGTCAGTCGATGTAGTGCGCAGCTTTACCAAACTCAAGTGCTCGCTGATGCCACACCTGTATGCTTCCGCTGTGGAATCCTCAGTGAAGGGACTGCCAATGATGCGGGCTATGGTACTGGAATTTCCGCAGGAACCTACCTGCGCCACGCTGGATTTACAATATATGCTGGGGGATTCCATTTTGGTAGCCCCGATCTTTAATAAAGAAGGCAATGTACAGTATTATGTGCCAGAGGGTCAGTGGACGAATTTGTTAACGAATGAAACTGTTGCTGGCGGCCGTTGGGTCAACGAGCATCACGATTTTACAACCTTGCCTGTGCTCGTAAAACAAAACACATTACTGGCAATCGGTCATGAGGATCGTCATCCGGATTATGATTATGCTGATCAAGTGGCACTTCATTTGTTTGAGCTAGGTGAGGGACAGCAGGCTCGCACGGTCATCGTGAATACGTCAGGCGAAGAAGAGCTAACAGTTACTGCCAACCGTAAGGATTCTGTCATAACGGTGAAAGCAGAAGGGGCTACCAAACCGTGGTCGTTAGTATTGCGTGGTATCCACGAGGCTGTTCAGGTGGAGGAAGGCAGCATTTTGGCCGGAGAACAGGGTGTAATCATTACACCAGCCTCCAGCGGACAGCAAGTGCTCACTATTCATTTGAGCTAGGCTAGACGTTCATCTGTGAATGGATAGATTATAATGTGGTGATTATATTGCGAAAAAAGGGCTAGCCTGATATAAATCAGGCTAGTCCTTTTTGATGTTGTCTCTGTAGAGAATGTCCTCAATTTTAGCTTGATGTCATACCCTATGGATTCTCTTGAAGTAGTAGTGGTACAAGGTACTGCCGGAAAATATCCACAGGAGTTCGTTTCTTTTTAAATTTATCAGCTGTGAGGACAACGACCATGTCATAAGCCGGAACGACAATAATATATTGCCCACCAAAGCCGAGTGCATAAAAATAGTCTATTTTCGTTCCTGCTTTTCTCTCATCAGAAAAGGAAGAAGTCCACCAATGACAGCCGTAGTAAGCTTTTTGTGGTTTGGAGGCTGGAAGGAATGGACGGGTCGAATATCGGACTGTCTCTGTCTGGATGATCTGCCGTCCTTCCCAGCTTCCTTGGTTCAGATAAAGTCGTCCGAATTTGAGCATATCCAGCGGTCTGAGACTCAGTCCAAATCCTCCGGTATGTGTACCTTGCGGATCGGTTTCCCAATGATATTTATCGATCCCGAGTGGTTGGAATAAGTGCTCCTCGGCAAATTCAGCAACTGCTTGTCCAGAGGCAGAGCGCAGCAAGGTGGCCAAAAGTTGAGAACAGCCAGAGCTATACTCCATTCGCGTACCTGGTATATCCGATAAGGGCTGTGAAAGCACAAATTGTACCCAATCGGACGTTTTGCTCATGGTAGGAAATGAATTTTGTCCCCCGAATTCTGTCCAGTTAAAGCCAGCAGACATCGTCAACAGGTGTTCAATCGTAATATCACGCTTTCGAGCGTCACTGTCTTTACCCAATTGGGGGAAAAATTCAAAGATCGGTGTCTCGGGTTGGGGTACCAGTTGTTGATCCATAGCAATACTCATTAATGCGGAAATCACGCTTTTAGTACAGGAATTTATTTTATAGAGTTCATTGGCCATTTGAGGCTCACGGTAGTAATCCATGATCCTATGCCCTTGCTGCTCAATAAGGCAGCTACGGGTTTCCAACTCGTTAAGCACGTGAATAAGTGATTTGAGCTCCAGACTTTTCATGCAGATCCTCCTTGAGGCTTATAGCATACCATTACTTAGTATATCATTTTTAAACATCCGAATCTGACATGTACAAACGGAGCTTAGTTCTTTTCATTTCCCTAATTTGAATTTTTTTGTTTTTTGATATTAAACAACATATATATGTTCACGAAATAGACATAAATATATTTAAAAATCTATACACTTTTTTCAGTTTCATTTAACAAAACACAACAATAAAACGATATATAGTAAGTTGAACATTTTATTTTGAGACAACTGGGGGACCAATTCATGAACTTAACAATTAAAGCCAAAATGATTCTCAGTGCGATACTGATCCCAAGTGTGATTGCCGCTATGCTGCTGACCAATTACATTTTAAGTGTACATAGTGAGAACGAGTACAAAGATATTATGAATCGTGAAGAGACGATTGCGTATAACTCCAAGTCACTTCAATTTTTGTTAAATGGGATATCCAATGATGAGCGGGCATATTTGCTGACTCGTGACGAACAGTATGGGAACGAGATCGGGAACAAGCAAAGTGAGGTTGCAAAGCTGTTACAGGAGACAGAAGCTCTGCTCAATACGGGTACTGAGGATACGAAAAAGAAG
>NZ_JCAJRU010000237.1:0-7378 GCF_059447605.1 Paenibacillus sp. N119s
GGTCATATGAAGGATGATGTGGAATACAAATCGTGCGCAACCATTCAAGAATTACGGGCATGCATCGATAACTACATTGCTTACTACAACTCAGGCCGCTACCAATGGGCGTTAAAAAAGATGACTCCTGACGAATTCAGAAGCCATCTATTGGCTGCCTAAGCGGGGGCTTTATTCAAAGTGTCCTCAATTGGGGTCACAGTTCACCTTATGGCTACGGGACATCTTTTATTTCTTATTCATTACCCCATGTCCCAGCCTGTCGATCAGTCTGGGAGCTAGCTGATACAGCTTGAGAAAAGGAGATACCCACTGTGGCAGATTAACCTCCTCCTTGCGAAGCTCCATCGCTCTTACGATATGCTGTGCTACCTTATCAGGTTTCAGCATAAACCAGCTAATATTCCGCACATAACCGCCCGAAGGATCTGCCAGCTCAAAGAACGGGGTATCAATCGGCCCGGGGTTAATCGTCGTTACAGTCACTCCACTTCCGCGCAGCTCTTGCCGGAGCGCATTGCTGAAACCGAGCAACGCATGCTTCGTGGCCGTATAAGAAGCCGATTTGGCTGTTCCGATTTTCCCGGCCATCGACGCTACATTCACGATCTGCCCATTGTTCCGCTCTGTCATTTGCGGCAGAAACGCCTTGATGCAGCGAACAACCCCCATATAGTTGACGTCCATCATTTGCTCAAACTCCGACAGGTCGGTTTCATTAAAATACTCAAACTTTCCGTAGCCCGCATTGTTGAGCAATATATCAACCCGTCCGTACTCTCCCAATATTCGTTCAGCCACAGCCTCTACCTGATCCTGGCGGGTAACGTCCAGTGGAATCAGCTCATGCCTGCCGCTGATTCCCGCAGATACTTGCTTCAGTCGCTCCTGCGAGCGCGCTGTTAAAATAGGGATTGCGCCCTTTGCGCTCAACAACTGAGCGCAAAGGGCGCCAATCCCACTGGATGCACCTGTAATCACAATTACCTTATCCTGCAATGTACTCATGGTCATCCCTCCACATTAAAGAAACTTACTCCTTTAATATTAAGAGATCATCACCTGAATATCCAGCTCACCGATTCCTTCCACCTTAAGCGGAATACAAAGGGCACGCTGTGGCACGAAAGTGGTCAAGTTTTCTGATTTCATGACTTGTGGCGGGGTGATATCCACGACAATTCCTTGGTTGGACAAAATGGTACTGGCATTGCCACTAATCATGTTGCCCAATTCCGAAATCGCGCTTTTTCCCATCTCATCAATTTCAGTCAACACAAATCCGCCCATCATCGCTGATACCATCCGTAGCGCCACCTGTTCATTCAGGCCGAACACAATATTTCCGCTAAGCTGTCCGGTCATCCCGATCATAATCCAAATGTGGTCGTCCACCAGCTCGACATTTTTCACACCGAGATTTCCGGGTAAAGGAGATACTTGGATCAACTGTTCAATGACCCGTCTCGCCGACTCCAAAAAAGGATTTATCACTTCTGCCTTCACGATCATTGCGCCCCTTTACGATGGGCTTTTAGACACACAACAAAAGTCCCATTTAAATTTGAGTTTTTTAGTTAAATAATGCTGTTTAACGACTCGATCTGTATAAAATGCTCTCTCTATCACTTATCGACAGCAGCCCGGCAATTTTTTATAGCTAAATCACAAAAAATTGTGAGTAATGTCCTATATCCTTGCTTCTCACCGAATTTAGATTGGTTATTTTTGAAGCATATCAGGACTTTAGTCTTTATTTCCCAATATACCACACTTTACGGTGTATTGCTTCGATTCATTGCCCTTCCTGCTCGAATAACCTATAATCTAATGAAATAAAGCATAACGATGGTTTTACATATAAACAAGTAGATTGGCTAAACTCAGGCTATATAGCCGCGACAAGCTAAAGAAAAGAGAGGAGGAACTTCATGAACATCAGTCAACTTGAAACGCTTATCATGATTTCCAAAACGATGAGCTTCCGTAAAGCCGGAGAACTTCTCAATTTGACGCAGCCGGCGGTGTCCGCCCAAATCAAAAGTCTGGAGGATGAGTTCAAAACCATTCTGATTGACCGCAACCAGCCCGTCACCCTGACCGACCGGGGAGTTGTATTTTTGGAACACGCCGAGCGCATATTGGAGGTTGTTGAGGAATTAAGACAGAGATTGTACGATCTAAATGAAACACCGCAGGGTCACATTGCGCTGGGGACCACAACATCCATCGCCATTCAAATTTTACCGCGTGTGCTCTCCTACTTTCAGGATCAGTTCCCTCTCATCAAAACCTCCATTCAATCCATGGCTTCCTCAATGATCTATCAGCAGGTGGAGAACGGACTTATTGATGTTGGTATCGGTTATCTGATCGAACGTAATCCCAATCTAAGCACTTCGGTTCTGTATTATGATTCCTTTGAACTTGTCGTATCTCCTACGCATCCGCTGGCCTCGCAACCACACGCTACCATTGAAGCCCTTCGGGAAATTCCGCTCATTCTACTCTCTCCCGATACGGTAGGACGGAAATTCGTGGACGATGTTTTTAAAAAGCATCAAATCGTGCCCCATGTCGTAATCGAGTTGTCGAGCAGCGAGGAAGTCAAACGGATGGTAGAAATCAATCTTGGTGCTGCCATCATTTCCAGACTGTCAGTCACTTCTGAACTGCGTACAGGCACATTAAAAATGATCCATATCCCCGAGTTGGAAGTCAGTCATCCGGTAGGGGTAATTTATAAATCCGGCCGATATCTAAACTCAGCAATGCAGCAATTTTTAAGCGATTTAAAGGGGATGCCTGAGACGAATTTCACCAGTTCTGAATAACGTAATTCGCTATGAACAACATACACAATATAAACCTTGCTTACGAAAGGAAGACAGTCTATGAAATTTGATCTGCACACCCATCATTTCCGCTGCGGTCATGCAGACGGCAACATTCGGGATTATATCGAAGCAGGTATTCAATCAGGCTTACAAGCTATTGGTATTTCTGACCATTCCCCCTTCCTATGTAGCGATAAGGATCAGGCTTTTCCTAAAATTTATATGGCCAAGTCACAGCTTGCTGAATATGTAAAAGAGGTACAGGAGCTTAAGAAGGAATACGAGGGTCGTATCGACGTGCTCCTTGGATTGGAAACGGATTATTTCCCTGATTATGCTGAATTGTATCGTTCCACTTTGGCTCCTTATCCATTTGATTACCTCATCGGGTCGATTCACAATGTCGAAGGGGACAGCATTTTTAATCGCAATCGTTGGAAAAAATTAAGTGACGCCCGTAAAGTCGAGGTCAAACAAGCCTACTATGCGCTCATTCAGCAATCTGCGCGAAGCGGCATGTTTCAGATTTTGGGTCATATTGACGCCATGAAGGGGAATTTCCCTGCCTTTTCAGACATTCCTGCCGATGAAGCCATTGACGAAACTCTACGGGTGATTGCGGAATCCAATGTGGCGATTGAAATTAACACTTCAGGTAAAACCAAGCTGAGTGGCGGATGGTACCCGTCTGCTTCTATTTTAGAAAGAGCGCACCATTTTGGTGTGGAGGTCACTTTTGGCTCGGATGCCCATAAACCTTCGCGGGTAGGCGATGATTGGGAAGAAGTAAAAACCATGCTGAAGGAGATCGGCTTCCGAGAATGGGTTTATTTTAAAGAAAAACGTAAAATTCCTGTGGCGCTTTAAAACGTATTAAGGGTGGGAATCGCTATTGCAATGGGATGCTTAGGTATTATATAGAGAGTAAAAATCCCATTGCAAAAGCGAACACTAACGCTTCTCCAGATTCAAATCCTCGCTCTGTTCCCAACCGCCTTAAACCGTACAGCCCTACTCTTTTAAATAAACAACAACTTTGTGTGAGGAGAATACATATGCAATTGGAAGATCCGATGGACAAGCTCAAAAAGCTAAAGCATGACATCACGCGCTTTATGCTCATTTATAAGTTTGCGCTCGACGAAATGGAAACCAAGATTGAAATATTAAAGCAGGAATTTCAAGCATTGCACGATTACAGCCCCATTGAGCATACCAAATCGCGCCTTAAATCTCCTGAGAGCATCATGAACAAAATGCTTCGTAAAAATAGCGAGTTATCGCTGGATGCGATCAAAAATCATATCAAGGATATCGCGGGCTTGCGTATTACATGCTCTTTTATATCTGACATTTATGATGTCAGTAACATGCTTCAGAGGCAGAGTGACCTCAAGGTGCTGGAAATCAAGGATTACATCAAGAACCCCAAGCCGAACGGTTATCAAAGTCTGCATTTGCTGGTTCAAGTTCCTGTATTCATGTCGGACTGTGAGGAACTAGTCTGTGTAGAGGTGCAGATTCGAACTATTGCGATGGATTTTTGGGCAAGCTTGGAGCATAAAATCTTTTATAAATACAACCAGTCTGTTCCCGAGAGTCTGACACGTGAATTAAAGAACGCAGCGGATTCCGCTAATGCGCTTGATCTCCAAATGGAACGTCTGCACCGTGAAATCAAGGAGATTAAAGACGCCAGAGGCGAAGAAGACTCTATGGAAGAGCTCCGAAAGATAATGATTAATAATCAGCAAATTACGGTA
The DNA here is from genome assembly GCF_059447605.1 of Paenibacillus sp. N119s. Lineage (NCBI taxonomy): Bacteria > Bacillati > Bacillota > Bacilli > Caryophanales > Paenibacillaceae > Paenibacillus > Paenibacillus sp. N119s. The sequence goes on from NZ_JCAJRU010000237.1 coordinate 4,601, forward strand.
CCCGCCAATTTTTTGAAGCTTCTAGGGGAATAATTTTAACATCCTGTATCTTTTACATTCCTTCGTCCGTCTATCTTAATATAAATGAAAACCATTCCAGAAGGAGTGATGTAAGTATGAGAAAGGTACTTGTATTGGGTGGAACGCGCTTTTTTGGCAAAAGACTGGTAGAACGTCTGCTGGAAAGTTCCGAGCACTTCGTTACCATCCTCACGCGAGGCCATACAAGCGATTCGTTCGGTGACCGCGTTCAACGGATCTGTGCAGACCGTACCGACCCGCAAGCGCTTGCTGAGGCGGTAGGTGGGCAAGTATGGGATGTTGTTTATGATAATATTTGCTATTCTCCAGACGAAGCCAGCGAGGCGTGTCGTATTTTTGATGCTAAAGCCAAAAGGTATATTATGACCTCCAGCCTATCTGTCTATAATCCAAGTCCGGAAGCGCTGACAGAGAATATCTTTGATCCTCAGACTTATCCGGTTCGTCAGGGCGGGAAGGACGATTTTACATATCAAGAGGCTAAACGGCAGGCAGAAGCGGTTTTTATGCAGCGAGCTACGTTCCCAGTAGTGGCTGTTCGTTTTCCGATTGTACTCGGAACAGATGATTATACGAAAAGACTCCATTTTCATATTGAACATGTTCGTGCAGGCCAAGAAATCGGAGTACCTAATTCCACAGCTCATATCTCATTTATTCGTTCCGATGAAGCTGCAGATTTTCTGTTTTGGCTTGGGTCTGCCCATTTCACAGGCCCTGTCAATGCTTGCTCCGACGGTACAATAAGGATTGGAGATATCATTTCAATCATTGAACAGGTAACTGGAAAACAAGCTGTGATCCAAGAAAAAACAGCAAACGAGCATATGTCTCCATTTGGCATTACACAATCATGGTATATGGATACGACCAAAGCCCGGTCAGAGGGATACTCTTTTCTTTCCCTAAATGAATGGCTGCCAGAACTGGTAACCAGCCTGAACCGTACCTATGAAGTATAAAAAAAAGAGGACCCGTATGATCGGGTCCAGCAACATATATTATTCAAAAGGGGGTCATGTCTGTATTGTACCCGTCCTGTGTTAGAGTTGTTTTGCAGTTATATTTCATCTTTGTAACAAAATATTCCAATGTCATTTCTACGCATAATCCCCTTGGGTCATCGAAAACACCAACACACTCGGCACCTCTCCTGAGGGATCGTAGGCACCGATGGTGCGCAGCAGGCGCATTTTATTTTTCATAAGCACACGCATAGAAGCATGGTTATTCTCTTGGCAACGGCTTTCGATCCGCTTGAGCTTTAAAGAATCGAAGCCAAATTTCAGCATCTCTCCCACGACTTCTGTAGCCAGTCCCTGCCCCCAAAAAGGCCGATCCAGAATATAGCCCAGTTGTGCCTCACCCGTTCTTTCATTCCATTGCTGAAAAGAAACGATACCGAGCAACGGTGAGAAGGTCCGTTCGTTGGATTCATCATGCAGATTGCTCTCTTCTGTCTCTCTCCGATGCCATTCTACTGCGAAATGCAGGGAATCCAGTGAATCAGCAGATATTTTAATTTGCGCAACCAGACGCTTCATCCTTGCATAGACTGGTTTGCGAATTCGATTCACATATTGGATTACCAATGGATCGGATAAGATCCGCTCCAGCGCAGGATAATCCTCCGCTCTTAGCTGGCGCAATCGGACTCGGTGAGTGTAAAACTCCGGCAATCCGAGACGAAGCATTTCTCTGGTCAGCACAATGTTCCCTCCTGCGGATGGATTCTGCTACTAGCAATGCATATTTCTATACTTAATCCAGGTCTTGAATTCCTCGATATATTCCGGTACGCAGCTCTCGAATATAATATAGCAAAGAAGGCACACCCGCCTCTTCTGCTTGTTTTACTGCCAATTCTATATCATACGGTACACGTACAAAATGAATAGAGAAAGGCGTGAGATGCTCTTCTCCCCATTGCCCCTCTAAAATGCAGTAGGAAGCCTGGGTGATATCCAACGGGTTCCCGACACTTCCAACGTTAAAAAGTGTTTTTCCCTGAAAATGCTGGATAAAAGCATTATGCACATCGCCATATCCCACAACCTCTGGAGCAAAAGGTACTTTTCCACTTTCTTCTGCGAGCGGCTCGAACATGGCAAGCCTTTTGGCCGGCTCATCCCATGGCTGCACGCGGTGATACACACTTTGCGGCGAGGCATGCACCAAGCGGATACGACGTCCGCTCATTGTGAAATCATAATGAAACGGTAACTGTGCCAAATACTGTACTCGCTCTGTACCCAAACGCTCGGCTTGCCAGCTAAAATTGAGATCATCCGTTATGCTAACCAGCTCATCCCAATTGCCCCGAACGACGATTTCACAACGTTGGCGGATAGCATCCAGAACCTCGCACGGACTAGGTCCTTTGCCGATCAGATCCCCCAAACAAAACACACGGCTAATGCCTCGGGAAGCAATATCCTCCAGCACTGCCTCACAAGCAGGCCAATTGCCATGAATATCTGAAATGACAGCAACACGATCCAACTGAATCTCACTCCTTTGTCCGAAACGACTACATCTCTACACTACATTCAAGCCAACATTATGTAGTTCCAACATATAGGATGAAGAAGAAAAAAAGATCATGGCCTATTGGCCAGATTTTAACGTGATGACACTAAGCTCCGGTCTGCACAGCACACGAATCGGCAAATGTGTCATCCCAATGCCTCGACTGACATACAGTGGCATTCTATCCGTTCCCACATGGAATAATCC